>JACQRN010000145.1 GCA_016206515.1 Planctomycetota bacterium
CATGACCTCGGGTCCAGGGCCGAGAACTCCACCAGCGACTTCCGTCGCGCGTCGCACGAGGCGCGCGTGAGCCCCTGAAGGCGCTCCGTTCCGAACGCCTCCACGCAGAAGGAGGCGGCGACCGATCCGGTGAGCGCCGCGCGCCGCAACTCCGCCAGCGACGGGTTCGCCGAGGAGCCCAGACACGCCAGAAGCGCGCCGGCGAACGTGTCCCCCGCCCCGGTCGGGTCCCGCACGCCCTCCACCGGATACGCGGGGACGGGGGCGAGCCCTTCCGAGCAGGCGATCAGGGACCCGTGCTCGCCCCGCTTGACGATCACGAACTTCGGGCCGAGCGCGAGAAGTTTCCGCGCCGCGGCCGGGACCGACGGGAGGCCGGTCCATTCGATCGCCTCCTCGTCGTTGAGGATGAGCCCCGTGATGCGGCGCGCGAGCCGCTCCAGGGGGACACGCGCCTCGCGCAGCCAGTGGTTCATCGTGTCGGCAACCGCGCAGCGCACCCCGCGAACGGACTCCAGAATCCGTAGCTGGTCCCGCGGATCGCCGTTGGCAAGGAAGACAGACGGGGCGTCCCGCCACGCCTCCGGGACCGACAGGGAGAGCCCCTGGAAGATGTCGAGGTCGACCTCCAGGGTCTCGCGGCTCGACAGGTCGGCGCTGTACCGTCCCGTCCAGCTCATCGACCTGCGCCCCGCTCGACGGACGACCCCCGCCAAGTCGATCCCCGCGCGACGCAGACACCCCAGCGACGCCTCCGGGAAATCCTCCCCGATCGCGGAGACGAGGCGCACCGGCCCGTACAACGCCGCGGCGAGCCCCGCATGGACCCCCGACCCCCCGAGGATCCGGTCGCGACGGTCCGTCGCCGTGAGGATCGTATCGAGCGCCACCGTCCCGAAGATCAGGAGCGGCGCGCGGGGCACGGCCATGACGTCTAGGATAACCGGCACGCCGAAAAGATGCGCCGTGCCGGGGCGTCCGCCGGGTCCAATTCCAGAATCCCCTCGGCGATCCCCGCGGCCGCCTCCCGGTTCCCCTGCGCGAGCGCCGCCTCCGCGGTCGGGCGAAGGATCCCGATCGCCCGCTCAAGGGTCAGACCCTCCGTCAGGCCCGGGGGGAACCGCGAGGCGAGCGTGAAGAGGGCGTCGTTGAGCGGCTCGTACGCCAGGCCGAGCGCCGCGCGAAGGCCTCGGAACGGGAACCCGCGGCTCAAGACCACGATCGTCCTCGGCGGCGTCCGCGCGAAGGCGTCGAAGAGCCTTCTTCTCCAGTCCGGCGTGTACCGGTCCAGGTAGGCGTCATCGCAGAAGGTCAGTTCGGGAACGACGGACTCCCTGTCCGCCAGGAGCAGGATCTGCGGGTGCCACCCCCAGACGAACACCGCCTCGTCCGGGGCGGTCCTCTCCCGTACCTGCGCGGCGAGGCGGGCGAACACCTCCTGGGTTGCGCGGGAGGCGGAGGGGCGCCAGGGGTGGCGGCGGGACAACAGGAGAGAGGCAAGGATGCCTGCGCCGACCAGGACATAGACGACGCCCCAGGATGCAATGTCATGCTCTTCCACCCATCGCAATACGCCCAGCGCCGACAAACAGGACATCGGGGCCACCCAGGGGACCCAATGCCCCGGGTACCAGACGCGTTGGAGAACCATCTCCGCGAATGCAGAGAGCCACCAGAGGCCCACCATCGCATCGAACGGTCCCGCCTGCCATGGTAACGTCCATGCATAGGCGGCGAGTCCGGGGAACAGGGGCGCCAGCCCCGGCATCACCTCGCGAGCACCCCGAAGAAACAGCCGAAACTGTCCTTGCACGGAATCCCCACCCCGGTACGCAGCATCCCCACGCTTGTACCGAACCATCTCCTTCAGGTCCCGGAGCCCTCCACGTGCAAGCCACCGTGCGACCCACGGCGCCACAAACGCCGCGGACAGGGAGAACCAACCGGCTGCCCGCCATCCCCCGGGCCATACGAGCCATACGGCAACAAGCCCCCCGGCCCACGCCAGAACCCCGCTCCACTTAAAACCGCCAGGAACCAACAGGCACAGACCGGCGATCATGCAAACCCATTCCTGCCCGAGGATCCCGCTGGAGAGAAGGAGGACGTACCCGAGCACCGAGAAGGGAATGCCGTACCACTCCGGGCACGTAAACCACGGGATCAGGTGGGGCGAAGAGGATACGGACAGATAGAGAACCGCAAGGGTAGCCCCCAAGAAAGGTGCATCGCCCGGAAGCCCCATCGCTGCGAGTGCGCAAGCGGTTAGGACATTCGCCACGGTCCCGACATAACGAATCCACCGGTACTCCCACCGCGAGCCCAGCAGCCGGTACAGCGGATACAGAACCGCCATGGTCAAAGGCGCCCACGGATGCGTGCGCGACTTCCTCCCCCGCGCGCGGTCGCGGCAGCCGAGAAGGAAGTACCCGCCGTTGTTCTCGATCGCGATGCCGCGGTAGGGGAGGCGAAGACAGAAGGCGAGGAGAACGAGGAACGCCGCGACGGCGACGGTCATGGCGTCCTCCTCCCCAGAACCACCGCCCGCCGGGCGCCGGTGACGGCGGGGAGGTTCCCGGGGACACCATGGACATGCGCCCAGGCGAGGAGGGCAAAAAGGACCGCCTCGCGGAAGTCGGGATCCCCGGCGGGGACGACTTCCATCTCCGGGAGCGCCGTGCGCAGGGCGCCCATCAGGGCCGGGTTGTGGACGCCGCCGCCGGAAACGACGAGGCGCCGGGGCGCGGGCGATACCGTACACCAGCGGTCGATGGCGTCCGCGACGCAGAGCGCGGTGAAGACGCATAGGGACGCAGCGATGTCCGCGTCCGGCACGCCGACCGTCGCGCGCAGCATCGCGCGGACCCATCCCTCCCCGTACCGGTCCGTCCCGGTGCTCTTGGGGGGATCCCTGCGCAAGAACGGATCGTCGCACCAGAGCGCGACGAGATCGTCCCGCACGCGGCCGGCGCGGGAGAGCGCCCCGTCCCGGTCGTATGCACGCTCCCCGCCGAGCCGGATCCGGACGAGGGCGTCGAGAAGGGCGTTCGCCGGGCCACAGTCGAAACCCTTCACGCCCTCGCGTTCCCATGGGACGACCGAGAGGTTCGCGATGCCGCCGAGATTCAGGCAGAGAACCGTCTCGCCTCTGCGGCGCATCGTCCACCAGTCGGCAACCGGCGCGAGAGGCGCCCCCTCCCCGCCCTCGGCGATGTCGGCCGCGCGGAAGTCCGAGACGACGGGGCGACCGGTCCGCGCGGCGATCACGGAGGCGTCCCCCAACTGCACGGAGAGGACGCGTGGCACGTGCGTCACCGTCTGTCCGTGCGAGCCGATCGCCTCGACGTCTGCGGGACGGACTCCCGCGTCGCGGCACACCCCCAGCGCCGCCTCGGCGAACACGGCGCCGGCCTCCCGGTCGAGATCCGACGCCCCTGCCGCGGCACGGATCCCCGCCGCCGCCCGCACCCTGTCGGCAAGCCCCGGCGGGTACGGAACGGTCCTCCCCGCGACGAACCG
>JACQRN010000139.1 GCA_016206515.1 Planctomycetota bacterium
TCCCCCTGGATCCCCTTCGGGTACCCCTTCCCGTCCGGCCGCTCGTGGTGCTGGGCGATCCAGTCGAGGATGAGCGCCAGGGGGCCGATCGGTTCGAGGATCTGGCGGGCGATCGTCGGGTGCGTCCGGACGAGCGCGCGCTCGGAGGGTTCCAGGGGGCCGCTCTTGTGCAGGAGTTCCGGCGGAACCCCGAGGTTTCCGAAGTCGTGCAGGTGTCCGGCGGTCTCCAGGAGCCCCAGCCGCTCCGTGTCCCATCCGAGGGTCCGGCCGATCCCCCGCGCGCAGGAGGCGACCGAACGGGAGTGCTGCGCGAAGAACGGGTCGCGCGCCTCGGAGACCTGGACGAGGGAGAGGATCGTGCTGACGTAGTACCGCTCGGTCCGCTTGTGGGCGTCGGCGAGCTGCCGGTTCCCCCTCTCGAGTTCGGCGAACGACTGCTCGAGCTGCCGGTTCTTGATCTCGAGGAGTTTCACGAGGTTCTCGCGCTGCTCGGCGTCGCGCCCCTTCCGCGGCGCGTCCTCGAGTTCGCGAAGGCGGCGGCGCAGGACCTGGTTCTCCCGCAGGACCGTCTCGTACGGTTTCTCCTCGTTCCCGGTCTGCTCCATCCCCTTCTTTCCCGGCCCGCGCCAGGCCGAACGCCGATCCGGACGCGGCAGGGGCGCCTCTCATCGCGCTTGTTCCGCTCGTTCCGGATCCGGTGGATGCCCCGGCGAATGGCCCAGGGCAGATGAAGGTTGCATGCTACCAGAACATGGCGATCGGTCAACGCATATAACTTGTTTATTTGTAATGAGTTGCGTGTTTATCGCTCATGGCGTCGTACGGGCGCTCCCCGATTACTGTCGGCGCCAGGCGCTCGCGCAGGAACGTTGCATCCTCGCGGGCCGTCGGGTGAGGCCCGGAGGAGATGTGGTTCACGACGATGCTGTGGAGCGGCAGCGCGCGTCCGCTCAACGCCTCCACGCAGAGCAGGGTCTGCGAGAGCATCCCGAGGCGCGACGGAACGACGAGCGCGACCGGCAGGTCGAAATCGCCGATCCAGTCCGCGAGCGTCCCGGTCGCGGTGACGGGGCACAGGATGCCGCCGATCCCCTCGACGATCAGGGTGGCGTGGCGTTCGCGCAGTCGTCGGTAGGCGCGCAGGCATGCGTTCCGGTCGACCGGGCGCCCTTCCCTCGCCGCGGCGATCGGCGGGGCGCACGGCGTCTCGAAATGGACGGGGGAGACGAGGTCCCATGCGTCGTCGCACCCGGCGGCCTCTCGCAGCGCGCGGGCATCCGGACCGGGGAAGGGGCCGCCCGTCGCCAGCGGCTTCATCACGCCCACGTCGACGCCCCGCGCGCGCAGGGCGCGGGCGAGGTCGCACGCCACGGAAGTCTTCCCGACCCCCGTATCGGTCCCGGCGACGAACAGCCCCGGGGGCGGGATCGCCAGGCGCTCGCACCAGGAGGGGGGAGTCATCCTCACGTTATGCGCTCGTTGTGCTTCGTGTCGTCCCGAGGAGCCATCGACCGGAGTTCGAGCGACGAGGGACCTATGGGGTCCTTACTCATCGCCCGTCGTGGAGGACGCGCCCGGCGACCACGGTCAGGAGGACCGCCGGCGCGGAAGAGACGAGGTGCTCCTCCAGGGCGCCCGCACCGATCCCCTCCGGGACGCGCGCCGCGATGAAGTCCGCTTCCTTTCCCGGCGACAGCGTCCCGATCCGCGCGTCGAGCCCGAGGGCGCGCCCCCCACCGAGGGAGGCGACGCGCAGCAGCGTGGGGGCCGGAATCGCGGGGAAGCGCGCCCGCGCGGTGCGCAGCTCCTCCCACGGGGAGAGCGAGGCGTTCGAGGCGAGCGAGTCGGTCCCGAGCGCGGCTCGGATGCCGAGGTCGAGATACCGCCCGAACGGGTGCGGTGGGTGGCCGAAGAAGGCGTGGCTGTTAGGGCAGTAGACGACCGCGGCGCCCCCCGCGTGCAGGCGGTCGAGGTCCCCGGTCTCGAGGTAGTTCATGTGCACGGCGAGGGTCCCAGGCCGCAGGACGCCTAAGGACTCCGCCAGCGCCGTCGGGCTCTGGCGCGGGGGCGTCCATTCGGGGCCCAGCACCCCCCGGTACTCGAGGAACTCCCGGATCGGCCCCGTCCCCGTCCGCAGAAAGGCGATTTCCTCCAGCACTTCGGATAGGTGGATGGAGAGCGTCCGGCGCTCCGCACGGGCGCGCTCCCCGGCGCGGCGGATCAGGTCGGGGAGGAGCGCGTACGGGGAGTGGGGGGCGAGCCCCATCCGGACGCGATCGGTGTCGGGGCACGCCGCCAGGCGCGATTCGACCATCCGCAGACATTCCTCGGTCCCCGCGGGGGTCAGGGCGAACCCCGTGAACTCGATCAGGGATGTCCCGCGCACGCCCGACTCGCACAGCGGCCCGTACGAGAGGCCGCGCGTGGCGTGGTCGGCGACCGTCGTGAATCCGTTGCGCACGATCTCGGAGATCCCGGTCTCCACGGCGAGCGTCAGATCCGCGTCGGTCATCGTCCTCTTGCGGTCCACGATCCGGCGGACCCAGGCACAGAAGCCTCCGTCCGCGGGGATCTGCCCGCGCATCCCCGACAGTTCGAGGTGCGCGTGGGCGTTGACGAACCCGGGGAGGATCGCGGCGTCCCCCAGGTCGACGGCCCGGCCATCGCGCGCGACGTCGCGCGCGGAGCCGGCCGCCTCGATCCGGCCGTCGCGGATGGCAATCGCGCCGTCCGGGACCGGCTCCCCCTCCCCGGTCAGGAGCCACCGCGCGCGGTAGACGGTGCGGACGCCCGCCACGCGCGCCATCGTGCGGGGCGTGGGGCGGATTGTCCATTGAGACTCCGGTCGCCTCCGGCTGGTGGGGGTAGCATAAAACATGAAAATAAATTTAATTGGAATATCCTGCTGGATCTTGTAGTGTTTCTTCATGGTCACGCGCGCAACGCTTCCGTTTGCCACGAGGATCCCGAGGGACCTCGCGCAGGCCCTGGACGCCGCCTGTGACACCCTGGGCTTGAAGAAGACCTATGTCGTGGAGCGGGCGCTGCGCGAGTGGATCGAGGACTCTCTCGACGCGCGCGACCTTCATGAGGCCGTCCGCTCCGCGACCGGGTTCCACGCCTGGACATCCGTGAAGCGGGCCGCGGAGGGTTCCGCGGAGTACATGGTGACCCGCCCGCCGAAGGGTCGTTCTTGACCTATCGCGTAGAGATGGAGACCCGGGCGCGGCGCGACTTCCTGAAGATTCATCCCCAGGTCCGGGAACGGCTCGCGGATGCGCTCGACGACCTCCAGGCGTCGCCACGCCCCCCCGGCGCCAAGCGCATGGTAGGGCGCGACGGGTACCGCGTTCGTGTGGGCGACTACCGCGTCCTCTACGCGGTGGACGACAAGGCACGGGTCGTGCGCGTGTACGTCATCGGCCACCGGCGGGACGTGTATCGGAAGCGGTAGGGAATTCCCGAGACTCTAGTACCGAAATCGGCCCGGACCCCGATCCCCGCAATCCGAGCCCCCGTTCCCCGGCCCCGGGCCCCCTCACGGGAGCGGAGACAGATAGCGCCCCAGCA
>JACQRN010000140.1 GCA_016206515.1 Planctomycetota bacterium
CTCGCATACGACCATCACGACCTTGACGACGGCCTGAAGTCGGGGCTGCTGACCGAGGAACAGCTGATGGCGGTGCCAGGCTTCCGCCGCTCGCACGAGGCGGTTCTCGCGCGGCAGCCGGACCTCTCCGACGAGGGGGCGCTCCGCTCCTCCGTGGTGCGTTCCATGATCGACGGGGCGGTCGGGGACGTCCTGCGGGAGTCCGGCTCGCGTCTGGCGTCTCACTCCCCGCGGTCGGTCGACGACGTGCGCGGGGCCCCGCGGCGCCTCGTCTCCTTCTCCGAGGGGGCCGCTCGCGAGCGCGCCGGCCTCCAGGCGTTCCTGCAGGCGAACCTGTACGGTCATTACCGCGTGCGCCGGATGCAGGAGAAGGCGAAGCGTTTCCTGGAGGAGTTGTTCCGGGAGTACGTCGCTCATCCCGAGCAGCTCCCCCCCTCGTACCACGCGCGGATCGAGAGCGTCGGGGTCAAGCAGGGGGTCGCCGACTACATCGCGGGGATGACGGACCGGTATGCGCAGGACGAGTACAGAAGGTTGTTTCTTCCCTTCGAGAGGGTGTGATGGCGAGAAGCGCGCAGCGCGCAGCGAGAAGCGGATCGGGCCGGGCGTGGAGGGGATTCGCGCTTCTCCTCGTCGCCCTCCCTCTGGTCGCCGCCGAACCGCGGCTGGCCGACGAGGTCGTCGCGCGGGTCGGGCGCGAGGTGCTGACCCGCCACGACGTCGACGCCTATCTCGCGCAGGCGGGCGTCTTCGGAACGCTCACGGAGGGTCCCTCGGCCCTGGTGCGTCGCAAGGAGGAGGTCTGGCGCGAGGCGCTCCGGGAGCTGGTCCTCCGGAAGATGGTCGTGCAGTCCGTCGAGGACGCGGCGCTGGCGAACGAGCCGTGGGCGGGGTTCCTCCTGATCTCGGATTCCGAGCTGGAGAGCGACCTGGCGGACCTCGGGCGGCGCCTGGGGAAGCCGACGCTCGAGGCGTACCGGCAGGCGATGGAGGCGGAGGGGGTCCGCTACTCGGTCGCGCGCGAGCGCCGGCGCGAGTGGCTCGTCGAGAGGCGCTGGCGGTACTGGAAGGGGCGCGAGCACCGGCCGGTCTCCCCGCGCCGGATGCGCGCGCACTACGACGAGGACCCCGACCGATACCGCGAGCAGACGTTGCGGCTGCGCGTCCTGATGCTGCGCGTGCGCGACCCGACCGACACGGAGGCGCGCGAGGCGCGGCGCCGGGAGATCTCCGTCTTCCGCGACCGGATCCTGTCGGGACAGGCGAGCCTCGAGGAACTCTCGCGCCTTCATTCCAACGGCCCGTATGCCGCCCAGGGGGGGCTTTGGCCCCCGGGGCGCGACGGGGCGGGGCAGGAACTCCCCCTCCTCCCTCCCGAGGCGCTTCCCGGGGAGGTGAGCGACTACGCCGCCCGGATGGAGCCCGGGACGCTCTCCCCGGTCGTCTTCGCCCTGGGCCGGCGCCTCCCCTCCGGGGAGACCCAGCCCTCCTTCTATTGGCTGTTCGCGGTCGAGGAGCGCCAGTGGGGCCCGCCACGCCCCTTCGACGAGGTGCAGCCCCGGGTCCACCGCGATCTCGAGCAGGAGTCGCGCGAGCGCTACCTGGAGCAGGAGCTCGCGCGCCTCTGGGGGGCCGCCTCGATCTGGGTCCATCCGGCGGTCGGGCCCCTGGAGCCTCCGAGCGCCCTGGCCCCGATCCCCGCGCCAGGTCAGTAGGCGGGTAAGTTAGGGCCCAGCGCCGCCTCGATCCCTGCGGCGGCGGCGAGGAGGCGGGCGTCGTGCCGCAGGGGCGCGATGAGTTGGCAGGCGGCGCGGAGTTTCGATCCCGCCTCCTGCGCGCACGGAAGCGAGAGGGCGGGGAGTCCCGCGAGGGACGGCCCCACCGTGAAGAGGTCCTCGAGGTACATCGAAACGGGGTCGGAGCGCGCGCCGAGCGGGAACGGAAGGCCGGGGGTCGCGGGGGTCAGCAGGACGTCGCACCGCTCGAACGCGTCGGCGTACTCGCGGCGGATCCTCGTGCGGACGCGCTGCGCCTGGCCGTAGTACGCCTCGGCGTACCCCTCCGAGAGCGCGAACGTCCCCAGGAGGATCCGGCGCTTCACCTCGGGGCCGAAGAGCGCCCCGCGTGTCGCGGACATCATCTCGTCGACGGTGCCCCCCTCCCCGCGCGGCCCGTAGCGGACCCCGTCGTAACGGGCGAGGTTCGCGCTCGCCTCGCAGAACGCGATCAGGCAGTAGGTGGGGATGCCGTAGCGGGTCAGCGGGAGCCTCACCTCGACGAGCCGCGCGCCGTTCTTCTCGAACACCGCGCCGGCGTTGCGCACCGCCTTCCCCATGCGCGCGTCGAGCGTCTCCGGGAACGTCTCCACGGGGAGGCCGACGCGAAGCCCCCGTAGCGCGTCGAGGGGGTTCGCGGGCAGGAGCCGCTCGTACGGCTCGGGAGGCTCGGCGAGGCAGGTGGCGTCGGACGGGTCCGGACCGGCGATCGCCTCCAGCAGCCGCGCCGCGTCGCGGACGTTGCGCGCGAAGACGCCGATCTGGTCGAGGGAGGAGGCGAACGCCACGAGCCCCCGGCGCGAGACGCGGCCGTAGGTCGGTTTCATCCCGACGATCCCGCAGAACGCCGCCGGCTGCCGGATCGATCCTCCCGTGTCGCTCCCCAGCGACAGGGGGACGAAAAGCGCTGCGACCGCGGCGGCGGACCCTCCGGAGGAGCCCCCGGGGACGCGCGTCGCGTCGAGCGGGTTGCGCGTCGGCCCGTAGGCGGAACGTTCGGTCGACGACCCCATCGCGAACTCGTCGAGGTTCGTCTTGCCGACCAGGAGCGCGCCCGCCTCGCGCAGCCGTTCCACGACGAACGCGTCGTACGGCGCGCGGTACCCCTCCAGGATCCGCGATCCGCAGGTCGTCGGCGCGTCCCGGGTCGTCAGGTTGTCCTTGAGCGCGACCGGGACGCCGAACAGGGGGCCCCGTTCGGCGCCCGCGCGCGCTCCGGCGTCGAGCGCGTCCGCCCGCGCGCGAACCTCCGCCGGGTCGAGATGGAGGAACGCATGGACCTCCCCCTCGCGATGCTCGATCGCCCCGAGCGTCTCCTCGGCGACATCGCGGATGGTCCTCCGTCCGTCGCGGACCGCCGCCGCCAAATCCGCCGCGCTTTTCGTCACGCGCTCCCCACCCGGGGGACGTCGAAGAAGATGCCGTCCTGGCGTGCGGAGGCGCGCAACGCCTCCGCGCGAGGGAGGGAGCCGCCCGGCTCGTCCGCGCGCAGCGGTCTCGCCTCCCCGTGTACTTGAGCGGTCCCGCCCGCGGCGGTCCCGCCCATGGCGGTCGGTTCGACCCCTTCCGTCGGGACCGCCCGGAGCGCCTCGACGTACTTCAGGATCGAGTCGAACTCGCCGCGAAGCCTCTCGCGTTCCTCCTGGGACAGGTCGAGCCGCGACAGGCGGCAGAGCGCGTCGAATTCCTCCGGTTTCACGCGAGCATCTCTTTCCCCAGCGCTTCCCGCGCCGGCTCGGGGAGCGCGACGGACCCGTCGGCTCGCTGGTAGGTTTCCAGGAGCGCCGCGATCGTCCGGGGAAGGGCGACGCCGGTCCCGTTGAGGATGTGGGGCGGTCGCAGCTTCCCTCCTTCCTCCTTGTAACGGATCCGCGCGCGGCGGGCCTGGAAGTCGCGGCAGTTGCTGACCGACGAGACCTCCAGCCACTCCCCCACCCCCGGGGCCCAGACCTCCAGGTCGTACTGGCGCGCGTTGGCGAAGGTCATCTCCCCGGTGCAAACCAGGGCCACCCGGTACGCGAGCCCGAGCGCCTGCAGGATCCTCTCGGCGTCGCCGAGCATCTTCTCGTGTTCCCGCGCGCTTTCCTCCGGCTTGGAGAAGGCGACCATCTCGACCTTGTAGAACTGGTGGCCGCGCACGAGCCCCCGCGTCTGGCGTCCGGCCGCCCCCGCCTCGCGGCGGAAGTTCGCGCAGAAGGCGGTGTAGCGCAAGGGGAGCGACCCGGCCGGGATCACCTCCTCCCGGTGGAAGTTCACGATCGGGACCTCCGCGGTCGGGATGAGGTAGAGCGGGTCGTCCGCGCAGCGGTACATCTCGGCGGAGAATTTTGGGAGCTGCGCGGTCCCCTCCAGCGCCTCCGGGCGGACCAGGAGCGGCACCCCCAGCTCCGTGTAGCCATCCTCCTTCACGTGCCGTTCGAGCATCCAGTGGCCCAGGAGCCGCTCCAGTCGCGCGCCGTCCCCCTTCAAATAGTAGAAGCGCTGCCCGGCGACACGGCTCCCCCGTTCCCAGTCGATGATCCCGAGCCGCTCGCCGATCTCCCAGTGGGGCCGGGCGGGGAATGCGTGGCGCAGGGGCTCCCCCCATGTCCGGACGATCCGGTTGGCGGAGGGATCGGCGCCGACCGGCACATCCGGGTCCGCGACGTTCGGGATCGACAGGAGAGATTCCCCGAGGCGCCGCTCCAGGGTGTCCACATCGGCCTGCAGGGCGTCCTGGCGCTCCCCGAGCGCCTGCATGTCGCGGATCGTCGAGGAGGCGTCGCGCCCCTGCTTTTTCTCCTCCGCGACCGTCTTCGAGGCGGCGTTCTTCCTGGCGTGGAGCCGCTCGAGATTGTGCAGCGACTCGCGATGGCGGCGGTCGAGTTCGAGAAGCCCGTCGAGGAGTTCCGAGGGCATCCCCTTCGCGGCGAGTCCCGCGCGGTATCGCTCCGGATCGGCCCGGATGGCAGCCAGATCGAGCATCCGCCTACTTTATCCGAACCAAGACAGGAGACAGGAGTCGGGAGACAGGAGTCAGGAGGAAATCAGAAGATTGGGCAACTCTGAGAGGGGTCCCTACCTCCTGTCTTCTGTCTCCCTCGTCTCCTGTCTCCTGGTCTCTACGTTTCATCAGCCCTTCTGACGCCCAGCTCGTTGTAGGGCCTCCCAAGGAACTTCGCCCCGCACGACTCCGCGACCCTGCGGACCGCCTCGGCGTCGACCGCGGGGAGATCGACCGCGGAGACGACGACCTGGGGCAGGTGCCGCGCGGCGGATCGGATGAACGCCAGGACCGCCTCGTGCCCCCCGCCTCGGCGCGGGCGGACCATCTTCGCGTGCTGGTGCGGATCGGCCGTGTTGAGGGAGACGGAGACCGCGTCCACGAGCCCCGTCAGTTCCGGGCAGATCTCGCGGTCGTGCACCTGGTCCCCCAGCCCGATCGTGTTGACCCGCACGCGGCACCCGAGGCGCTTGAAGTGCGCGGCGAGCGTTTTGAGCGCGTCGAGACGGAGGGTCGGCTCCCCGAACCCGCAGAAGACGATCTCGTCGAACCGCTTCGGATCCGGGGCGGCGTGCAGCACCTCCTCGACCGCCGGCTCGCGCGTCAGGGTCAGGTCGTGCCCCTGGACCCGCGGCGCGGTATCGCGCGGGCAGAAGGTGCAGTCGGTCGGGCAATCCTGGTTGAGGTTCAGATAGAGGGCGTTCCCGATGACGTAGGCGTGGATCTCGGGCTGCGGCGCGGGAATCCGGAACAGGGCGCGGGCGTTGCGCGAGGTCTCCTCGGCCAGGACCGTCAGGTCGACCCCGCGCCGGCGCGCGATCTCGATCGCCGTGAACCGCGCGAACGCCGGCTCGTTCGGCTTCCCCCTGCGCGGTTGTGGTGCGAGGTACGGGGCGTCCGTCTCGAACAGGAGTCGGTTCGCGGGGACCTTCGCGGCGACCTCCCGCAGCCTCTCGTTGGGCGGGTACGTGACGATCCCGGAGAAGGAAAGGAGGAACCCCAGGTCGAGAAGTTCCTCGGCGTCCGCCTCCGTCCCGGTCATGCAGTGGAGGACCCCCCGCGCGCGCCCCTTCCCCTCGGTCTTCAACAGGCGCAGGATGTCCCCGAATGCGTCGCGGCAGTGGACGATCAGCGGCTTGTCGAGCGCGATCGCCAGCCGGATCTGCTCGATGAAGCATTCGCGCTGGACGTCGGGCGGCGACAGCGCCCGGAAGTGGTCGAGGCCGGTCTCCCCGATCGCGACGCACGCGGCGTCCCCGGCAACGCGCGCGAGATCGTCCCAGGAGTCGCGCCAGCCGAGGGAGGAGTGTGGATGGATCCCCGCGGTGGGGTAAACGTTCGGCAGCGCGCGCGACTGCGCGGCGGCCGCCCGGGCGCTCGCCGCGTCGGTCGCGACGTTGATCCAGGCGGTCACCCCGTACGCGCGCGAGCGGACGAGCACCTCGTCGACGCGCTCGACGAGCCCGGTGGTTGACAGGTGGCAGAGGGTGTCGATCAGCATCCGCGAACACGATAGCGAGACGAGGAGTCAGGAGACAGGAGTCAGGAGACAGGACGCTAGCAA
>JACQRN010000141.1 GCA_016206515.1 Planctomycetota bacterium
ACACGTTGAATCTCACCTGGGACTCGTGGTGACGGCGGAACCCCGTCCCCGCCGGGATCATGTGCCCGAGGATCACGTTCTCCTTGAGCCCCAGGAGCAGGTCGATCTTCGAGTACAGGGCGGCCTCGGTGAGCACCTTGGTCGTGTCCTGGAAGGAGGCCGCCGACAGGAAACTGTCGGAGAAGAGGGCCGCCTTGGTGATCCCCAGCAGGAGCGGCACGGAGGTCGCGGGCTTCTTCTTTACCGACTGGACCGCCTGGTTCGCTTCGTTGAACCGCCCGCGCTGGACGACGCTCCCGGGGAGGAAGTCGGTCTCGCCCGGATCCTCCACGCGGACGCGCGCCATCATGCGCGACAGGATGACCTCCACGTGCTTGTCATCGACGCGCACGTTCTGCGCGCGGTAGACCGCCTGGACCTCGCCGAGGATATAGCGCTGCACTTCCTCCGCGCCCTTGATCGCGAGGATGTCATGCAACTCGAGCGGCCCGTCCACCAGCCGGTCCCCCGCCTTGACCCGATCCCCGCGGTGCACCATCAGGTGCTTGCCGTGCGGGACCAGGTGTTCCTCCTCCATCCCCGCATCGTTCTTCACGAGGATGGTCCGCTTGCCGCGCTTGGGATCCCCGAATTCCACGACGCCGTCGATCTTGCTGATGATCGAGGGATCCTTCGGTTTGCGCGCCTCGAGGAGCTCCGTGACCCGCGGCAGCCCTCCCGTGATGTCCTGCGTCCCGGAGATCTCGCGCGGGGTTTTCGCCAACAGGTCTCCGCCCCGGATCTTCTGCCCCCCCTCGACCTCCAGGTGCGCCTTCTCGGGGATCGAGTAGACCCCCAGAATGTCGCCGGTCGAATCCTCGATGAGGATCTCGGGGTGCTGGTCCCCCTTGTGCTCCACGATGACGCGGCGCTTGCGCCCGGTCCGCGCGTCGACCTCCTCGCGCATCGTCACGCCCTCTTCGATGTCCTTGAAGCGGACCTTTCCCGACTTTTCGGAGATGATCGGGATCATGTGCGGATCCCAACGGGCGAGGATCGCGCCGGAGGAGACCTTCTGGCCGTCCTTCGCCCGCAGGACCGCGCCGATCTTGATCGGGTAGCGGTCGATCTCCTTGCCGTCGGCGTCCTGCACCTCGATCTCGCCGTTGCGGTTCAGGACGATGTCCTGCTTCGCCTCGTTCGTCACGACGCTCAGGTTGTGGAAGCGAAGCACGCCCTCCTGCCGGGTCTTGACCTCCGACTCCTCGACCGTACGGCTGGCGGTGCCGCCGATGTGGAAGGTCCGCATCGTCAGCTGGGTTCCCGGCTCGCCAATCGACTGCGCGGCGATGATCCCGACGGCCAGCCCTTCCTCCACGAGTTCCCCGGAGGAGAGGTCCATCCCGTAGCACAGGGCGCACACCCCCGTCCTGGATTCGCACGTCAGCGGGGACCGGACATGCAGATACGTGCGACCGAGCGCCTCGATCTGACGGCCCTTCTCGGAATCGATCAGATCGTTCTCCTTCACGACGACCGCCTTCGTTCGCGGGTCGACGACACGCTCGCGGGTGACGCGCCCGCGGATCCGGAGGGCCAGCGGCACATCCACCTTGTCGCCGCGGTAGATCGTCTCCTTCCTGATTCCGTTGGGCGTGCCGCAGTCGCGCTCCACGATGACCATGTTCTGGGCGACGTCCGCCATCTTGCGGGTCAGGTATCCGCTCTCCGCGGTCTTCAGAGCCGTGTCCGCCAGCCCCTTGCGGCTCCCGTGCGTCGAGCTGAAGTACTCCAGCACGCTCAACCCCTCCCGGAAGTTCGCCCGGATCGGGTTCTCGATGATGCGCCCAGAGGGTTTCGCCATCAGGCCCCGCATCCCCGCCAGCTGGCCGATCTGCTGGATGCCGCCGCGCGCGCCCGAGGTCACCATCAGATAGATCGGGTTGACGTAGAGGCTCCCGCGACGGACATCGTTCTTCAACTCCTGCATGACCTGCGTCCAGACCCGCTCGCGAGCATGGGTCCAGCAGTCGATGATCTGGTTGTAGCGCTCGCCCTCGGTAATGACGCCTCGTTCGAAGCTCTTCTCGATCTGGTCGACATCCCCCTGGGCCTTGGCGACGATCGCCGCCTTTTCGGGGGGGCGGCGGAGATCCTGGATCCCGAAGGAGAGACCCGCCCGCGTAGCCGCCTTGAACCCGAGGTCCTTGATCTCGTCGAGGATCCGCACGGTGGCGGCGTGCCCGCACCGACGGTGGACGTCATGGATGACGAAGGAGATCTGCTTGGACGTCAGCGTCAGGTTGTAGAACGGGACCCCCTCGGGCAGGAGGTCGTTGAACAGGATCCGCCCGGCGGTCGTCTCCAGGATCCGACCCGCACCGAGCGCAACCGCGCCGTCCTCGTCGATCGCCTGGTGCTCCTCGCGCAGGCGCACGCGGATCTTCGCGTGCATCGCGATCTTCCCCGCACCGAGCGCCGTCAGCGGCTCCTGCAGGCCGGAGAAGGCCTTCCCCTCCCCGGGGAGCCCCGCGAGCACGGAGGAGAGGTAATAGCAGCCGAGCACGATGTCCTGGCTCGGGGCCATGACCGGGCTGCCGTCGGACGGAAGGAAGATGTTGTGGATCGAGAGCATCAGGGTGACCGCCTCGACCTGGGCCTCCACGGACAGGGGGAGGTGTACGCTCAT
>JACQRN010000144.1 GCA_016206515.1 Planctomycetota bacterium
GGGTCGACCTGCGCGAGCACGGCAGCGGCAACATCGGCGCCACGAACGCCGGGCGGCTCCTGGGGAAGCTGTGGGGGATCGGGATCCTGCTGCTGGATGCGGCGAAAGGGGCTCTGCCGTCCCTGCTCGCCGTGCGCGGATGGGTGCCGGAAGGGATCGCGGTGGGGCGCCCGTGCGCGTTGGCGGCGGGGCTCGGGGCGATCCTCGGGCACTGTTTTCCGGTCTGGCTCTCGTTCCGCGGGGGGAAGGGGGTTTCGACCGGCGCTGGCGCGTTCGCGGCGGTCGCTCCCAAGGAGACCGCGTGTGCGCTCGGTGTCTTCATTCTCGTTGCAGCGGCGACGCGGTATGTGTCGCTCGCCTCAATGCTCGCGGCCGCCTCCCTGGTTGCCTGGTCGGCCGTCTTCCATGCTCCTCTCGGGGCGGACCGGGACCTGGGGGCGCTCGCGCTTGCCGCGGCGATGCTCGTGGCTTGGCGGCACCGGGCGAATCTGAATCGGCTGCTCGGGGGGACGGAGCCGAGGCTCGGCGCGAAGCGCGAAGCGCGAAGCGGGAAGCGGGACGCATCGGGTTTCGGGGGGGACGGCGCATGAGAAAAGACGGGCCCGTGGCGATTCTGGGGGACGGCGCGTGGGGGACCGCGCTGGCGCTGGTCCTGCATGGCAAGGGGGTCGAGGTCCGTGTCTGGAGCGCGTTCCCCGACTACGCGCGCGAGGTCGCCCGGACGCGGCACAACGTGCGCTACCTCCCGGGCGTGAAGGTGCCGCGCGCCATCGCGTGGGGCTCGGACCTGGCGGAGGCCGTCCGGGGCGCGCGCGTCTGGGTGGTTGCGATCCCGACGCAGTTCATCCGGCGCACGCTTGCGCCCGAGGCGCTGGAGGGCGCGCGCGCGCACCTGCGGCGCGGCGTGGTGGTCGTCACGGTCGCCAAGGGGATCGAGGTCGGGACGGGCCGGCGCAACTCGCAGGTGATCCGCGAGGTGCTCGGCCGCGTCCCGGTTTGCGTCCTGTCGGGTCCCAGCCACGCCGAGGAGGTCTCGCGCGGGCTCCCCGCGTCGGTCGTCGCGGCGGCGCCCACGCGCGCGCTCGCCCTTCGCGTCCAAGCGCTCTTCTCGACGGAGCGCTTGCGCGTCTACGACTCGACCGACGTGGTCGGGGTCGAGCTGGGGGGCGCCCTGAAGAACATCGTCGCGCTCGCCGCCGGGATCGCCGACGGTCTGCGATTGGGGGACAACGCCAAGGCGGCGCTTCTGACGCGAGGCATGGCGGAGATGGCGCGCCTGGGCGCCGCGCTGGGGGCGCGCCGCCGGACGTTCTCCGGCCTGTCCGGGGTGGGGGACCTGATCACCACCTGCGGCAGCGCCCACAGCCGGAACCTCACCGTCGGCCGCGCGATCGGCGCGGGAAAGACGCTGCGGCAGGTCCTGAAGGGGATGGTGATGGTTGCCGAGGGGGTCGAGACGACCCGCGCGACGCGGCGGCTCGCCCGGCGCCTGCGTGTCGAGATGCCGATCACGGAGGAGGTGTACCGCGTCCTGTTCGAGGGGAAGTCCCCCCGCGCGGCCGTGCGGGACCTCTTCCACCGCGCCCCGACGCGGGAGTGATCCTCCGGCCCACCTCCCCGTACGCCCCGGCCGCTTCCGTCAGCCAGTCGTCGGGGGGCCAGTCCGCGATCGCGTCCCGGCCGGGGGGCGCGGCCTCCCTCTCTTTCCTCCTGTTCCTGTGTTTTCCGTCCATGGCTCCTCCCTTTCCGGCGCGCGGGCGCCTGGATATATATTAGTATATGCTAGTCTTTTGTCAAGGAGGTGGACGTCGCGTCCCAGTCGCCGGACGCATCGCGTCGGACGCCTCGCGGACGTAGAATCCTCGCCAGACCATGGCCCGCCACTCCCACTGGGCGCGGATCAAGCACCGCAAGGGCGTCTCGGATGCCAAGAAGGGGAAGTCGTTCTCGAAGATCGCCAAGCTGATCACCGTCGCCGCGCGCATCGGGGGGGATCCGAAGGACAACCCGCGCCTGCAGACCCTCCTCGAGAAGGCGCACGCGGCGAACATGCCGCGTGACAACATCGACCGCGCCATCAAGCGGGGGACGGGGGGGATCGAGGGGGGGGCGCTCGAGACGGTCACCTACGAGGGGTACGGCCCCGGTGGGGCGGCGGTCCTCGTCGATTCCCTGACCGACAA
>JACQRN010000150.1 GCA_016206515.1 Planctomycetota bacterium
GGTGGGGGCTGCTCGGCACGGCGCTCGGCGCCGCCTCCCTCGCTTCCCTGAAGGACCGGAGGATGCCCCATGCCCTCGCCTGCACGGGGATGCTCGCCGCCGGGTTCTCCCTCGTGTTCGCGGGGGCGTCCGTGCCCATGGTGAACGATGAGGTGACGATCCGCTGGGCCCGAGAAGCTTGTCTGGCCGCTTCCGGCGCCTGGTGCGTCGGCATGGGTGCCCTGTACCTGAACGTGCGCCGCAACCGGCAGTGAACCCGGGCCATCCATGGCCCGGGTCTGCCGCACAGGGTTCGTTGTGAGCGGTCTTTTGCGTCGTACGCTGCGCGTGGCGACGCACGCCGCGCTGACGCCGCGGCTGCGCCTGGTCCGCCTGCGCCCGGAGACCCCGTTCCCGTACCGGGCCGGGCAGTTCCTTTCGGTGGAGGTGGCACCGTGCAAGCGACGGGCGTATTCGTTCGCGGGGGATCCGGGCTCGGAACTCGTCGACCTGCTGGTGGATGTCGCCCCGGGCGGGGACGGCTCCCGTTTCGTCGAGGGGCTCTCGACGGGCGACGCGATCCTCGCATACGGGCCCCAGGGGGGCTTCGTCCTGCCGCGGCCTTTGGCTCCCGTGACGGTCGCCGTCGGGGTCGACGTCGGTGCGGCGCCGATCCGTTCGATGGCCCACGAGGCGGCACGGCGCGCTGAAGGGGGGGGGCTCCGCGCGTTCCTGGTATGGCAGGATCTGGAGGCGATCCCTTCGGGCGAGCCGTTCGACTTCCCGGGACCTCCCTCCGTCGAGCCGATTCACTTGCAGGCGGATCCCGGAGGGGTTTGGCTGGCGCGGATCGCCGCCCTGTGCCCGGCGGCCGCCTTCCTGTGCGGGGAGCGCAAGGCCCTGGCCCGCCTGGAGGAGGCACTGTGCGCCGCCGGGGTGGATGCCGACCGGATCTCCACCGAGGTCTTCTACTGATGCCGCTCTTCGTCCGTCTGTTCACGAACACCGCCCCGCGGAGCGAGTTCGAGCGGCACATGGAGGGGCACCTCGCCTATCTGCGCGAGCTTGTCGCGGAGGGGAAGCTGCGGTACGCAGGCCCGTTCGCGGACGGGACCGGCGGGATCGAGATCCTGCAGATGAAGGACCGCATCGAGGCGCAGGAGACGATGCGGCGCGACCCGTTTGTCGTGAACGGTCTTGGGGTGTACGAGTTGCGGGAGTTCAGGGACATCCTGGGCGACCTTCCCCAACGGTGAGGGGGGAGGGGGCCGGTGCGCCATGCGCGGGCTATCAGATCAACGCCAGCTTCGCCGCCACCTTCTTGATGGTCGACAGCGCCTCGTCGAGGTCCTGTTTCGTATGTGCTGCGGAGACTTGGCAGCGGATCCTGGCCTGCCCCTGGGGGACCACCGGGAAGCCGAACCCGGTCACGAAGACCCCTTCCTTCAGCAGGAGCTCGCTCATCCGGATCGCCTTCGAGGTCTCGCCGAGGATGACCGGGACGATCGGCGTGTCGCCGGGGACCGGCTTGAGGCCGATCGCCAGGAGCTGCTCGCGGAAGTAGCGGGTGTTCTCGTGGAGCGCCTGGACCCGCTCGGGGTGCTTCGCGAGGTACCGGACGGACGCCAGCGCGCTCGCCGCCACGGTGGGGGGGAGCGCGTTCGAGAACAGTTGGGGCCGGGAGCGCTGGACCAGGTATTCGACGAGGGGGTCCGTCCCGCATGTGAACCCGCCCGCCGCGCCGCCGAGCGCCTTGCCGAGCGTGCCGGTCAGGATGTCGACCTTCCCCTCCAGGCCGAAATGCTCGGGTGTCCCGCGGCCCGTCCTTCCCAGGACCCCCGTCGCGTGGGAGTCGTCGACGGCGAGCGTCGCGCGGTGCCTCTCGCACAGGGCGACAAGGTCCGGCAGGCGCGCGATGTCCCCCTCCATGCTGAAGATCCCGTCGGTGATGACGAACCGGTGTCGCGCGGAGGCGGTCTCCTTCAGGATCCGTTCGAGATCGGCCATGTCGCTGTGGCGGTAGCGGTGCCTGGGCGCCTTGCACAGCCGGACCCCATCGATGATCGAGGCGTGGTTCATCTCGTCGGAGATCAGCGCGTCCGGCTCGTCGAGGACCGTCGCCATGAGCCCCGTGTTCGCGTTCCAGCAGGAGACGTAGGAGAGGGCGCGCTCGAACCGGAGGAACGATGCGAGCTCCCGCTCCAGTTCGTTGTGCACGTCGAACGTCCCGCAGATGAACCGCACCGAGCCGGTCCCCGCGCCCAGACGCACCAGGGCCGAGCGGCCGGCCTCGACCACCTCCGGCACGGCGCACAGGCCGAGGTAGTTGTTTGAGGAGAGCACGATCACCTCGCCCCGGCCCGCCATCTTCACGCGCGCGCCCTGCGGACCCTGCAACTCCAGCAGGCGCTTGTAGACGCCGTCGCGCTTGAACCCCTCGATCTCCGACTGCAGGCGATCGTCCAGTGAAGTTCGCATGAAATGATTCTGATATGGAATGGCCGACCGCAACAATCATATTCGTTCCTGTCGGGTCCGTCCCGACTTCGTCGCGCGAGCCTGGAAACGGGGAGGAGCGGGGGACGGGGCTGCTTCGACGACGAATCACTCTGATA
>JACQRN010000146.1 GCA_016206515.1 Planctomycetota bacterium
CCAGCGCCGCAGCTGCATAGAACCTTGGACACGCATAGATGGATTCCCCGGGTTCTTCCGCCAGGAAACGCGCGATGCGCGGAATGGCGGATTTCGCGCCCAGTTCCGCGCAGGCGCCGATCGCCGCGAGACGCACACCGAGTTCCGTATCGTCCAATCGTTTCACGACCTCCGGGATGTACGAGGCGACCCGGAGCCCGCCCAGCGCCCCCACGGCGTCCTGCCGGATCCCCCAGTTCTCGTTGTCCAGGAACGTGGCGACCAGGACCGCCGCCTCCTCCCTGCGTTCACCGGAAATCTCAAGCAATCTGGCCATGGCGACTTCAAAGGGGTCTGTGTTGGCCGTGGCCGCGGAGGGGGTCGCGCGTAGCGTTTCGTACGCGCCACGCAGATCCGGATGCTCCCGGAGCACCCGGTCGAGCGTGATGTCCGGGGCCGCCCCCGCATCCTCGTCGGATGTGGCGATTCCCGAGGACAGTGCGCAGGCGACTGCGAAAACAGCCAAGCCGATCATTCTTCCCTTCATGGGCAAACCCTCCTTTAAGAGATTAGCAAGCCCTCTCTTGGGTGAAATAGTAAACGAGTAATAACTAATGTGTCAAATATCTTTTCCGCGGATCTCCAAAATTCCTGTGGGCGGAGTTCGGGGAACGGGTTTGCCGTCTCCGGGTTTCGTTTCAAGCCCCCTTCTTCTCCCCCTTCCCTCCCGATGCTTTGGTCCCTCCCCCTGAATCGCCCTTGCCGCTCTTGGTCGTGGATGAAGGAGGAGACGAAACCGTCGAATCCGACTTCGCCCGGGACTTGTACGAGCCGCTGCGGTAGTCGGTGATGTAGAAACCGCTCCCCTTGAACAGGAACCCGCCTCCCGAGCCGATCTGGCGCTTCGCCTTGGGCTTGCGGCATTTCGGGCACGCGCGGACCGGCTTGGATTTCATCGGCTGGAACTTCTCGAAGCGGTGCCTGCACGCCGTGCAGCGGTATTCGTACGTCGGCATGGCGCTTCTTATACCTCCTTTGCGCTGACGCGGACCTTCGCGGGGCGCAGGACGATGTCTCCGATCCGGTACCCGCGCTCGATCACCTCCAGGACCCGCCCCGGCTCGACGCCGGCGCGGACCTCCTGCGCGACCGACTCGTGGAGAGCGGGGTCGAAGGGAGCGCCGCCGGGCTCCCCGGCCGACGCGCCGGACGCCTCGATCGCCTGGATCCCGTGCGATTCGACCGCCCGGCGCAGCTGCGCCTGGACGCGGCGCATCCCCTCGGCGAGCCCCTCCTCCCCGGGAGGAACGCTTCCGAGCGCGCGGTCGAACCCGTCCAGGACGGGGAGGAGGTCGCGCGCGAGATGGACCACGATCCCCTGGCGCAAGTCCGCCCGCTCGCGCGAGATCCGCTTCTGGAGGTTGTCGTAGTCGGCGAGCGCGTACGCGAGCCGGTCGCGGAGCGCCTGCATCGCGTCGCTCTCGGGCGGCGGCGCCGGGGCGGCTGCCGCGGGCGGCGGTTCCGTGGCCGCGGGTGCCGGGGGCTCCTCCTTCATGCGCCGCAGCCTCTCCTCGACGATCTGGCTCCGGGTCTTCAGCTCCCCGCCGGGAACCGCCGGCTGTGGGTTCGGTCTTTCTCCCGTCTCCTGACTCCCGTCTCCTGACTCCTGTTTCACTCGAACATCCCCTTCAGCCGGTCGAGGAACCCCTTTCTCTGCGGTCCGATGTTCTTCTCCTCGATCTTCGCGAACTCCTGGAGGATCTCCTCCTGCCGGCGCGTCATCTTGCCGGGCACCTCCAACTCGAGATGGACCAGGAGGTCCCCCCGGCCGTACCCGCGTACGTTCGGGATCCCCTGGCCGCGCAGGCGGAGGGTCTGTCCCGGCTGGCTTCCGGGGGGAACCCGCATCTTCGTGATCGCCTGCAGGGTCGGCACCTCGACCTGCGCACCGAGCGCCGCCTGGGGAAACGTGATCGGCACCGCGCAGTGCAGGTCGTCCCCCTTGCGCGTGAAGATCGGGTGCTCGCGCACGCGGATGACGCAGTAGAGGTCGCCCGGAGGCCCGCCGCCTCCGCCCGCCTCCCCCTGACCTTCCAGGCGCAGTTGCATCCCGTCCTCGACCCCCGCGGGGACGTGGATCTCGAGCTCGCCCGACCGCAGCGTCCGCCCGGTGCCTCCGCAGGAGGGGCACGGGGAGCGGATCTTCGACCCCGCCCCGCCGCACTGCGGACAGGTGGTCCGGACGTTGAAGAAGCCGTGCGATTGCAGCACCTCGCCGTGTCCCTCGCAGAGGGAGCACCGCTCGGGGCGCGTTCCGCTCTTGGCGCCGCTCCCTCCGCACGGCTCGCACGGCACGGCGCGGCGCAGGGTGATCGGGCGCTTGATCCCGTTCAGGACGTCGGCGAGGTCGACCG
>JACQRN010000148.1 GCA_016206515.1 Planctomycetota bacterium
CGATCCAGGCGCGGAGCGCCTCCTGGAGCCTCGCGGGGTCGTCGATCCGCGCGAGCCGGTCGCACAGCGCCCGCAGGAGGCGCGCGTCGAGCGGCGCCAAACTGAGAGCGCGGTCGAGCGAGGCGGCGGCCTCCTCCGGCCCGAATGACTCCGCATAGTAGGCGTCCATCTCCAGCGCCTCGCGCACGTCCGCCTCCCGGATCACGTCGAGGTGGTGCTCGATCCCGCGCCGTGGCACATCCGGGGGCAGGTAGTCCAGGCAGAGGCGGTACAGCCTCCGGGCGCGGTCGCGGTCGTCCGAGACGAGCGCGCGGTTCGCCTCTCGCAGGAGGAGCCCGTAGTACCGGCCGCGCAACTCGTCGCGGTCGGACCCCTCCCCCCGGACCGCCTCGGCGTACCGCTCCAGCGCGCCGTCCACGTTCCCGGCGGCCTCCAGGGCCGAGCACCACTTCCGGTGGAACGTAGCGGCGGGCGCGCCCCGCGCGGAAGCCTCGGCAAACGCCCCCGCCGCCTGGGCATACCCCTCGGCGATCCGCTGCGGGGTTTGCGCCGCGGCCGGGTCGACCTGCGTCCAGTGGCGCATCGCCTCCGCGATCGCGAAGAGGGTCTCCGCGCGCTGGTAGGCGCACCCGGCCAGAAAATCCCGGGCGGTGCGGTCGCCGGGCCGCGACGACAACGCATCGCGCGCGAGCGACTCGGCGCTCCCCAGGTCGCCACGGGGGTCCCGCGCCTCCCGCGCGAGATCCTCCAGGAGGGAGTGGGGCGGGAGTTCGCCGGGACGCGCCAGGAGGGAGGAGGCGCGCTGTACCCACTTCTCGAACCGCAGCAGCGCCAGGATCATCCGGAGCGACGGATCGCCCGGGTCGATCGCCCCCGCGCGTTCGAGCCACGCGGCGGACTCCGGATCCCCCTTGTGCCGCAGGTAGATCGCCAGCTGCAGGGCGGGCTCGGGCCGGTCGGGGGCGAGCGCGGCCGCCTCGCGCAACTCGCGCTCCCCCTCCTCGCGCAGGGCGTCGTCCAGGGGCGTCGAACCCGCACCCCACTCCGGCCGCGCGACCAGAAGGATCCCCAACCCCATGCGGGCCCGGTGGGAGAGTGGGAAGGCGCCCACCGCCTCGCGGTAGAGCACGACCGCCTCGTCGCCGCGCCCCTCCTCAACCAAGCCGCGCGCCCGGGAGAGCAGCGCCTCCTCGGCGGGGGAAACCCCTCCACGCCCCGAAAGGAACCGGAAGAGGGGCAGGCCAACACAGACCAGCAGCAGGAGGATGAGCAGGGCAATGCGTCGCACAAAGAACACGATAGAACAAGGAGACTGGAGACAGAAGACAGGAGACAGGAGAAGAGCGCCTTCCTGGCACACCCAGGTCAAGCACTACAACATCTGTCGGGCTTGCATATGCCCTGTTTCCGCATCTGATCCCGGTTTCCTGTCTTCCCTCCTGACTCCTGACTCCCGTCTCCTGTCTCCTTTCTCATCTCCGTCTCTCCAGCCATACTTCCCCCATGCCCGTCCGCCTCGTCATCTTCGACCTCGACGGCACGCTCTGGGAGTGCACCGCCGGCGTCTGCGGGCAGCTCCTGCCGCCCCTCGCCCTTGAAGGGCCGGATGCCCTTCGCGACGCGACCGGCGCGCACCTGCAACTGCTGCCCGGCGCGCGTGCGCTGCTGGAGACTCTGCGCGGGCAGGGGATCCTCCTGTCGGCGGCGAGCCTCAACGACGAGCCGGTCGCAAGGGAGGCGCTGCGCCTGCTGGGGATCGAGGACCTCTTCTCATACCCCCAGCTGCGCTGGCACCCGAAGGACCTCTCGATCCGGAACATCCTGCACCTGTTCGCCGAACGCGCGGGGATCCGCCTCACCCCGCAGGAGGTCCTGTTCGTCGACGACCAGGCCGACAACATCCGCATGGCGCGCGACCTCGGGGTCCGCGCCCTCCAGGTGGGACGCGACCTGAAGGCGCTCCCCGACCTGCTGGAACACCTGGCATGACCCGGAGCCCCGACGATCTGCGGCTCCTGTGGGCGGTTGCCGCGACCGGCGCGCTCCCGCGCGAGGCCGCGCTGCGGCTCGCCCGCGAGGCGCTCGGCGCGCCGCTCCGCGAGCGGCTGCACCGGGAGCACGGCGTTGCGTTGACCGCGCTGGTCACCGCCGCGCAGCACGCGGACCGGACCCTGGTCCGCTGCGGGACCTGCGGAACGAAGACGCCCCTGCGCCAGGTCCGGCTGGACGACGCTTCGGCGCGCTGCAGCTGCGGGGGGACCGTGGGACTCCCCTCCCTCCTGCGCGAGCTGGCCCGCGAGGGGGCGCCGCCACCGGTCCCGCCGCCGACGGCTGGAGGGCCCGGACGGATCGGGGCGTACGAGATCCGTGGCCGGGTCGGGGCGGGCGCGATGGGGACCGTCTACCGCGCGTACGACCCGAACCTACAGAGGGAAGTCGCGCTCAAGGTTCTCCACCCGCAGCTCGCGTCGGACGCGAATTTCGTGCGCCGCTTCCGGCGCGAGGCGATCGTGCTGGCTCGCCTGCGGCACCCGAACATCGTCCCGGTCTACGACCTGGGCGAGCACGAGGGGATCCCGTACCTCGCCATGGCGTACCTCCCCGGGCAGACCGTCCGCGCGCGCGTGCGCACCGAGGGCCCCCGCGACGCGCGCACGGCGCTCGCGTGGACCTCCCAGGCGCTCTGGGGGCTCTGCGCGGCCCACGCGGAGGGGGTCGTCCACCGGGATGTGAAGCCGGACAACCTCCTGCTGGACCCAGCAGGGGAAGGGGAGGAGGTACGCCTGGTGGACTTCGGACTCGCCAAGCCGCCGGAGATGCGCGCGGACATCTCCGGCGGGGCGCTCGTCCTGGGGACCCCAGCGTACATGTCCCCCGAGCAGTGCCGCGGCGAGGCCGCCACCCCCGCCTCGGACCTCTACAGCCTCGGCTGTACGATGTACTTCATGCTGTCGGGAACCCCGCCGTTCCAGGGGGACGCCCCCGTCGAGGTGATGCACGCCCACCTGGACCGCGCGCCCGCGCGCCTGGCCCCCCTGCCGGACACCTGCTGGAACTTCCTCGCGCGCCTGATGGCCAAGAGCCCCTCCGAGCGCCCCGCGGGCGCCGCGGAGGCGCAACGCTCGGCCACGTCCCTTCTGGCCGAGATGGCGATCGCCGCGCCGCGCCCAGGCGGGCCAGGCCATGCCTCGGACGGTGAGACGACGGTCCGGGAACCTCCTACGTTCTAGGCATCGGGGGCACGGCGGGAGGCTTAGGGCTTGTCGGCCCGTGCCGGGCGCACTACATTCCCGACGTGGCGCAGAAAGTCGTCCTCCTGAAGGTCGTCAACGAACAGGAGCGAGAGATCGGGCGGTTCCCTGTCCACGAAGGGGAGAACCTCGTGGGGATCCCGGTCGACGGGCCGGAACCCGAGATCGACCTGGAGCCGTTCGACAAGGACCAGGTCGTCAGCCGCCGTCACGCCATCATCCGCCGCGCCGGAGGAGATTACACGATCGAGCAGCTCGGCAAGACGAACCCCACCCACGTCAACACGGTCCAGCTAAAACCCGGAGAGAAAAGCCCCCTGAAGATCAGCGACCGGATCACGTTCGCTCGACGCATCCACGCCAAGCTCGTCGAGGAAGATATCCCGACGACCGATTCCGTCCCGCCGACTTCGACGTAGCCCACGAAGATCGATCCAGCCGACAACGGTAGGGCGCGGTTTATCCGCGCCTAGCACACCCGGGCGGACATGAAGTCCGCCCTACCTCCTGCCTTCCTTTTCCGTCAGCGCTGCGCGCCCCCGCCCCCGCCACCGGCCGGGGCGGCCCCGCCGCGGCGCTCCTGCGGCAGATAGCGGTAGTAGACCTCGAGGCAGAGCGCGCCGCACGCCGTGGCGTACACCCGCCCCCCCTGCGACCCCCACGTGCAGACCGGGTCCCAGGAGCCGTCGATACACGTGTCGCGCTCGCCGGGGTGGTTCCTCTGCGCGGCCCCGCACTGGTTGTCGCACAGCGCCGCCTTCAGCGCCGTGTTGTACGCCCTCCAGTTCGAGCCGTTCGGCGCGTCCACCTGCGAGATCGCCAGCGCCGCGTAGTACCACTCGTACATGTTGCACTGGCCCCACGCCGGCAGGTGCCCCATCAGCGTCTCGATCCCCGCCGACTGGTTCCCCGACCCCGTGAACTGCCGGACGATCATCCCCGCCGCCGTCGTCACGTACGGCTGGTTGTAGACGAACTTCCCGGGACCGTAATACCCGTACGTCACCTGGTAGTCCCCGGCCGCCGTCTGCACCTGGTCCAGGAACGCATTCGCCCCCGCGAAGACCGAATCCGGCACCGCGATCCCCCCGTTCTTCGCGCTCTTGAGCGCCATGATCACCCACCCCGTCACCGACGTGTCGTTGTTCCCCCCCTGCTCCGACGCACCCGTCTGGTTGTAGTTCTGGTACCTCCACCCCAACCCCGGGTTCTGCGCCGCCACGAGAAAGTCCACCGCCTTCTGCACGTTCCCGCGCAGCGTCTCGTCGTCCTCCATCAGCCACGCCTCCGCCATCGCGTACGTCGCCAGCGCGTGGTTGTACATGAAGTGCCCCGTCTTCTCCCCGAAGCACCCGTCGGCCCCCTGCACGCCCCGCAGCCACTGCACACCTCGGTTCACCGTCTGCTTGTAGTCCCCCGTCTTGTGCGTGTACCCGCTCCCCAGGAACGCCTCCAGCGACAACCCCGTCACCCCCACGTCGTACTCCGGCGTCCCGTGCCCCTCGCATCGCCCCGTCTTCTCCCGCCCGCACTGCGCGTCGAATCCGTCGATGTCCCAGAAACCGGCCTGCGACTGGTGGCGTCGCAGCCACTCCAGCGCAGCCTTCACCGCGCTCTCCGTGCGGCGCGACCCGCCCATCCCCACGGTGAGGTTGCGCTTGCCGCCCCGACGGTGGCCGTACCGGCCGCCCCCGCCTCCGCCGACCCCCATCAGATCCACGATGCCGCGCATGTCGAAATCGACCTGAGCCGCGCAGTCGGGGTTCCCCTTCGCCTCCTGAAACTCCTCGTTGTCGTCCGTCTCGTTGTGGTCCGCAATCTCGAAATCCTCGCGCGCCACCGGGTCCACGACCTCACGGGGATCCTCGATCTCCTTCAGGTTTTCCACGACATCCCGCTCCGGCTCGGGCACCTCCTCCTCCACCGGCGGGGGAACCGCCATCACCACCTCCGCATCCCCCTTGGCGTCCACCACCCCCCACGGGATGAACATGCACAGGAACGAAATCGAGAAGTTGATCCCCAGACTTCCCAGGAGCGGGACCAGCGCCCTCTCGAACCACCCCTTCGGGGCCTCCTGCTCGAGTTCCTCCTCCTCCCCCTCGACCCCATCGTCTTCGTTGTGCTCGTCGGCCATGGCACCCCCCTTATGAACGCGCAAAACGCTCCGGCATCCTGCCTCCGCGTTTTGCGGAGGCCGCTCCGCTCGGCGGCAAGCCGCCTCGCTTCGCGCCCGGGCCATCCGTGGCCCGAGGTCGAACGACCGCCCCGAACGGCGCCCTGCTCCCTACCTGAACGCATCGTAGTGGAACGGTTCGAAAGAATTCAAAAGAATCCGACCGACATACGAGCCCCTATCGTAAATGACGCAACCCATTCCGAAACAGTCAGTTGCGAGATTCCGCCTGCTCCATCTCCCGGCGCTGCCGCTCCTCCACCGTCAGGTGCCGGCCGTACTCCAGGCAAAGCGCGCCGCAGGCGGTGGCGTACACGCGCCCGCCCTGCGACCCCCACGTGCAGACCGGATCCCAACTCCCATCCAGGCATCCGTCGCCAGCGCGCCTCTGGTTGTCACACAGCGCCGCCTTCAGGGCCGTTCTGTACGTCCTCCAGTTCGTCCCGTTCGCCCCGTCCACCTGCGAGATCGCCAGCGCCGCGTAGTACCACTCATACATGTTGCACGTGCCCCACGCCGGGAGGTGCCCCATCAGCGTCTCGATCCCCGCCGACTGGTTCCCCGACCCCGTGAACTGCCGGACGATCATCCCCGCCGCCGTCGTCACGTACGGCTGGTTGTAGACGAACTTCCCCGGGCCGTAGTACCCGTACGTCACCTGGTAGTCCCCGGCCGCCGTCTGGCACTGGTC
>JACQRN010000161.1 GCA_016206515.1 Planctomycetota bacterium
CCCTCGCCCCCATCGGACGAAGAGGAACCGCGTGCGACGCCGCCCCCCCGCCTCCTCCCGCCCCAGGAGCCCCCCCAGGAGGCGCCACTGCAGCCCCTCGCCGGGGCTTCGCACAGTGGTGAAGATCCCGAAGAGGGCCGTGACGCGCCGCGTCCCGTCCCCGGATGTGGACGCGCCGTAGAGCCGCAGGATCGGACCGAAGAGCCGCCCCGGCGGCGTCTCATCCGCGAACCAGAGGAGGGGGAGCACCGCGCGCGAGCGCGCCCCTCCGGGACCCGCAGAGCGGCCGTAGAGCGGCCAGACGAGCCGACGCGACCGAGCCGGCTCCCCCTGCGCGTCCCATGCCTTCGAGGCGATGTAGAACGGCAGGACGAACGTCATCGCGTCGCGCCCCTCCGAGGACGAGCGCGTCTCATGCCGGATCAGGGGCCAGATCGCGTAGGTGCGCCGGAGATCCCCGACCGTCAGCCTCCCCGCGAAGGGCCAGAAGTCCCTGCGGCGATACCCCTCGCCCCACCCGATGTGGACGAACGGGAACGGCATCTTCCAATCCTCGCGTGGCTGGCTTCCCCTCTGGACCCGATGCCGGAAGAACGGGAAGAGCCACGCGCGGTCGGATCTGACGCGCCCCTCGAACGAGCCGTAGAACGGGAAGAGGAACAGGAGGCGCGAGGGCGTCTGACGGTCCAGGCCGTCGCGGTGGAACGTCACGAATGGCCAAAGGAAGAACCGCCGGTCCGACACGGGCGTCCCGTCCTCCCTGGACTTCCGGTACCGCCCGTAGAGGGGCCAGGCCTTGCTCCCCCGCACGGCGCCGGTCGTGCGGTTGAAAAAGGGCCACAGGACGTTGTGCGACCGGGTCTCCCCGACGACCGTCCTCGACCAGAGGGGGAAGAGCACGTAGTCGATCCGGTCCTTCCCGATCCGGTCCTTGAGCGTCCCTCCCAGGGGGAAGAGCGACGCATACCCGCCGGCCTCCGGATCCCGCCCGGTCCAGAGAAGGAGGAGCGTCACGGCGTCCCAGTCAGGTCCCGGGCCGTCGGGCCTCGTGTGCCGCACATGGAGGGGGGTCAGGCGGAATGACGAACGCTCGCCGTCGGAACGGTACGCCCCCAGGGGCCACAGGAAGTCCGCACGTACGCGCACCGGATCCGCCGACCGCTCCCAGACGAACAGGGGGCGCAGCGACCGGGCCTGGCGCCCAGGCTCCTCGGGGAAATCGTGAAGCGGCCCCGCGCAGCCGGCCAGGAGGAGGGCGGCGAGCGGGGCAGCCGTGCCCCGGCGGGGAGCCCCGGTCAGGCGAGGAGCCCCCGGAGGGCGGCCAGGTTGACGTGGTCCTCCGCGAGATCCTCCCCCTTCGGCGTCTCGAGGACCATCGGGCACTCGCGGAAGCGCGGGTCGTTCAGGATCGCGCGGAACGCCTCGAGCCCCATCGCCCCCTTCCCGATCTGCTCGTGCCGGTCGACGCGACACCCGAGCCCCTTCTTCGAGTCGTTGAGATGGAAGCACCGGATGCGCCGGACCCCCACAACGCGGTCGAACTCGGCGGTCACCTTCTTCCATCCTTCCGCGGTCGAGATGTCGTACCCCGACGCGAACAGGTGGCACGTGTCGAGGCAGACCCCCATCCGGTCGGCGGCCTCGATCTGATCAAACAGCCGCGCCAAGTGCTCGAACCGGCACCCGAGGTTCGTCCCCTGCCCGGCGGTCACCTCGAAGCAGAGCTGCGCCTTGAGGTCAGGAAACTTCGCATGCAGCCGGTTGACCGCCTCGGCGATCCGCTCGAGCCCCGACTCCTCTCCCGTGCCGACGTGCGACCCCGGGTGCATCACGAGGTACGAGAGCCCGAGCGCCTCCGCGCGGCGGACCTCCCCCTCCATCGCCCCGATCGACTTCTCCCACAGATCCGGCTTCGGCGAAGCGAGGTTCACGAGGTACGTGTTGTGCGCGAACGGCCGCACGATCCGGGCCGCGGCGACCGCATCCCGGAACGCCGCCGCCTCCCCCTCCGAAATGTCGCGCGCATGCCACTGGTTGCTGCTGGACGTGAAGATCTGAAGCGCCGTCCCCCCCACCGACACCGCCCGCTCGACCGCCTTGACCACCCCCCCGGCGATCGACATATGGGCGCCGAGGGGGGGGTGCGCGACGTGCGCCGGAGACTTCGCGGCCGGCTTCGCCTCGGATTCCGCCGCGGCAGACTTACGGGTCCTGCGTCCTCCTGTCGTCCCGAGGGCCGCGATGTTCCCGCGGACCGAGGGATCTGTGTTGGACGCCCGATCGATGAACACAGGTCCCTCGTCGCTCGGGCGCAACTCGCCGGCTCCTCGGGACGACATGGAGCGATGGTTTCGAGGCCGGTGCTTACGGGCGGAGGGTTTCCTGGGCATCGGGAGGGCAGTCTATCCACTCCACAAGATCCACGGGACCACTGGATTTCTGGGATACTGACCGCGTGAA
>JACQRN010000007.1 GCA_016206515.1 Planctomycetota bacterium
CAATGAGACAGTCCCAAGTCACAAGTCCCAAGTCGCAAGGGAAGAAGAAAAAGGAGCGTGCCATCATGAGGACAGTCCGGAATGGATTTACGATCATCGAGCTGCTGATCGCCGTGGGGCTGATGGTGGTGCTGACCGGGATCGCGGTGTTCGTCTTCACCCAGGCGGTCGACATCTTCGTCCGCACGGACGCCGCGGCGAAGATCTACCAGAACGCCCGCGCCGGTCTGCGGATCCTCGAGCGGGAACTGAAGCAGGCCCAACCGATCCTGACCGCCGACGACCAGAAGAACGACGTGATCTTCCGGATCGTCTCCGGGTTCACGACCCCCGGTCAGACCCCCGGCGGGGCGGCGGGCGTCCCGCTCCCGGGGTTCTTCGACATGATCGAGGTGAAGACCTCCACGCGGGACGCTGGCGGCAACTCGCTCACGACCCAGGTCCGTTACTGCGTCAAGCCGATCGCCGGGACCCCCTTCGGCGTCCTCAAGCGGGTCGTCGATGAGGACATCACGACCGCCGGCGTGAACTGGAAGGAACAGACGATCTGCGAGTTCCTCGACTACTTCGTCGTGGAGTACAAGGTCCGCGACGACAGCGCCACGACCGACGACCTGAAGGCCGGCCGCTGGTACCACCCGCAGGCGAACGTCGCCCCCGGAACGGGGCTCATCCCGAACAACTATACGAACGATACCTACTGCAAAAAGTGGGATGCGGGGACCTCCTCGTTCGCGACCGGCACCGACTACTGGTCCGGCACCCTCGCGATCCCCGGCGCGTTCCCCTTTGCGTTCAACACCCCCAGGCCCGGCGTCGTGATCGACTCGGTGAAGGCTGATTTCGACCAGGGCCCCGCCCCGAGCGAAATCCGGATCACGATGGGGGTCCGCGACGAGCGGTCGCACGAGAGAAGGATCATCCATAGGAACATCATGTTGCCCTTGTCGCGGTAATGGATTTTGACCTAACCGAAGACCACCTCCGCCTGCGCGAAATGGTCCGCGACTTCGCGCGGAGCGAGATCGCGCCGAACGCGGCCGCCTGGGACCGCGACGGGACGTTCCCCGCGGGGGCCGTCCGGCGGATGGGGGAACTGGGGCTGATGGGAGTCCAGATCCCGGAGGCGTACGGCGGCGCGGGGCTCGACCCGATCTCGGGCGCGATCGTCGTCGAGGAGATCGCCCGCGCCGACGCCTCCTCCTCCGTGATCCTGTCGGTCAACAACTCGCTGGTCTGCAACCTGATCCTCAAGCACGGATCCGAGGAGCAGAAACGGCGGATCCTCCCCGACCTCGCCTCGGGCCGGAAACTCGGCTGCTACGGTCTCTCGGAGCCGGGCGCGGGCTCCGACTCCGCCAACCAGAAGACCCGCGCGGTGCGCGACGGCTCCGACTACGTCCTGACCGGCACCAAGAACTTCATCACCACCGGGAGCGAGGCGGACGTCGCGATCGTGATCGCGACGACGGACCCCGCGCTGGGCAAGAAGGGGATCAGCGCCTTCGTAGTCCCGACCGACACACCGGGGTTCCGTCCCGGCAAGCCGGAGAAGAAGATGGGCCTGCACGCCTCCCCCACGACCGAGATCCACCTGGAGAACTGCCGCGTCCCGGCGCCCGACCGGATCGGCGAGGAGGGGGCGGGACTCAAGATCGCCCTGTCCACGCTCGACGAGGGGCGGATCGGGATCGGCGCCCAGGCGGTCGGGATCGCCCAGGCGTCGCTCGACGCGGCGATCTCCTACTCGAAGGAGCGGACGCAGTTCGGCTCCCCGATCGCCTCGTTCCAGTCGGTCCAGTGGATGCTCGCCGACATGGCGACCGAGATCGAGGCGGCACGGCTCCTGGTCTACCGCGCCGCGCACGCGAAGACCCGCGGCGGCCGGTACACCCGCGAGGCGGCGATGGCGAAGCTGTTCGCCTCCGAGACCTGCCGCCGCGCCACCGAGAAGGCGGTCCAGATCCACGGCGGGTACGGCTACACCCGCGACTACCCCGTCGAACGCTACTTCCGCGATGGCCGGATCACGGAGATCTATGAAGGGACGAGCCAGATGCAGAGGCTCGTGATTGCGCGCGGGTTGCTAGGCGAGTAGTGCTGATCCACCTCCTCGCCGGCGAGGCGTCGGGCGACCGGCACGGGGCGGCGCTGGCG
>JACQRN010000169.1 GCA_016206515.1 Planctomycetota bacterium
CGTCGGCGGCGATGTCGAGTTCGAGGCAGTGAGCGAAGCAGGTCTTCCCATCCTGCCAGCAGAGGAGATTGAGAACCGGGAGTGCCGCATGCGCACCCTTGCGGCCGTGCGCCGGGTGCAGTTCGAAGACTCTCACCTCGGTATCGTGGCTGAACATTGCTTTCGTCATCGGTTCTCCCTAGTGGAATATGGCTCAATCCGAGGCATTCCTCAAGGGTGTCGTTGTGTTGTATTTCGACTGCAGGTTTTTCTGGTGGGGCCATGCACGGACGAATCCTGGGGGACCGGTCGAACGGATGGAGTCGATGCTCGCCGTGAAGGGGGTCGGGTCGGATGGAGATGGCACATCTTTGGCACAGAAACAGGTAGCATCGTCGTAGCGCCTTCCCGGACAGGTAGCTCAGCTGGAAGAGCACAGGACTGAAAATCCTGGTGTCGCCGGTTCGACCCCGGCCCTGTCCAAAACCTCCGACGCCGACGCGGAGGGCGTTTTGCGCGGTGCGGGCGAGCGCACCGGCGCGCGAAGTGGCGCGGGCGCGGACGGTTCCGGCGAGGTCGAGCCTCCTGACCCGCGACACGACGCACCCATCCCGGAGTGCGCCGAAGCGCACACCGGGGCACCGAAACGAGCCTCTTCCCTACAAGGGGGCCTACAAGAGGCGGAGGGGCCAACGCAGGCCGCTGATGGGGCAGATGCCCACCTCGTCGCATTACAGGGGATCTGGGCGCGCCTGGGCAAGGCGGACCGCGCCGTGCTGCTGGTGATGGCCGAGCGGCTCGCAGCGGGGCCGTGATGGCCGAATGGATGGACCCAGCAGGAGCGCTGATGCTCCCGTTCAGCCCGTTTCCTCACCGCTATCGCAGAATGACGCCCGAGGAGAAGGCTTGGAGGCGCCTGCTGCGCGAACTTGATGCGCATCCGCCCTCCGCGTGGCGCGTCCGCGGGTTCGTCGGGGTCGGCTTCCGGAACTCCCTCTATAAGGTCTACCTGCGGCGCGGGACCGCCCGATGGTGGCGAATCTCGTCGTCCGCCAGGCAGATGAGGGGGGTACCCCCGGTGGCACGAGACGTCAAGTCGGTGGAGGGGTCGCTGGAAGTCCTGCGGGGGGTGACGTGTACTCCGTGGCGCCCCGCCCTGGTGGAGATCCTCCGTCTGGTTCAGGCGCGTCTGCAGGAGGCGGATGTTGCACGCTTATCCCACGGGGAGGAGGTGCTCGGGTAATGGCCCAGCCCTGGTTCCACCTGACCTGGGATCAGGTCTGCCGCCGCGCGGGGGGCCGACGCCGCTACCGCCGCTGGCAGCGGGTTGTATCGGTCGATCGTCAGATCCGCGCCCTGCGGCTCGTCGTCGAACGCGGCGGCCTGCACGTCCGAGGCGTCCAAGCCGCCGTCGCGCGCGAGATCGGCGTGCACCGGTCGACCGTGTGCCGCTACGTCCGGTCCTGCCTCCTTCCCGAGGATCCCCATGCACGCCGCCGGACGGAGGCCTGGAGGGCGATCCTGCGGATGGGGAGGCGCCCGGTCGGCGATGTATCGCGCGTCGGTCCGTCGGTCGGACGCGATGTCCGGGGAGCGCAGTAGACTCCTCCCGGAACCTATGGCTTTTCCCGAGCACCCGGACGGTATCCGCCTCTATCACTTCACGCACATCCGGAACCTCCCCGGAATCGTCGGAGCAGGGCGGATCGACTGCGACGCGGAGGCGGGGAGCCACCCTGGGGAGCGGATCAGTATCGCCCACCCCCACCTCAAGGAGCGGGGGGCTCGCAGGCCGGTTCCGATCCCTCCCGGCGGCACACTGGCCGACTACGCCCGGTTCTACTTCGCCTCGCGTTCTCCGATGCTTGCCGCCATCGCGTACGGAGGGGTTGAGGGGTACCGGCAGGGACAGGATCCCATCGTGTACCTCTGCTCCTCGGTCGGCGCCGTTATGCAGGCCGGCCTTCGCTGGGTCGCCACGGATGTCCATGCAGCGTTGGCGCTTGCCGAGTTCTTCTCCGATGCGGACGCGCTACAGCGGAAGGTAGACTGGGGTGCGATGGAGCGAAAGTACTGGCGCGCCACGGAAGAGGATCCATCCTTGCCCGAGCGTCGCCAAGCCGAGTTCCTCGTGCACCGCTCCCTGCCGTGGACTCTCGTCGACGAGATCGGGGTCCGCACCGCCGGCATGAAGCGGGAGGTCGAGGGGATCCTTGGGGGCGTGGGCCATCGGCCGCCGGTTTCCGTCCGACCCGGCTGGTACCTTGAGGGCAAGCCATGATCGAACGCGTCACCGGAAACCTCCTGGAGGCCGACGCCGAGGCGCTCGTCAACACGGTCAACTGCGTTGGGGTCATGGGGAAGGGGATCGCCCTCCAGTTCCGGCAGGCGTTCCCGGACAACGCCAAGGCGTACCGCAGGGCATGCAAGGAGGGGAAGGTCCAGCCCGGGTCGATGCTGGTCTACGACGCCGGCCCCCTGGTGTCCCCCCGGTACATCATCAACTTCCCGACCAAGCGGCACTGGAAGGGGAAGTCCCGCATCGAGGACGTCCGCGACGGCCTGCGGGATCTCGTCCGGACGATCCGGCGCCTGAAAGTCCGGTCCATCGCCATCCCCCCGCTTGGGTGCGGCAACGGGGGCCTCGCCTGGGAGGATGTGCGTCCCCTGATCGAGAAGGCCCTGACGCAGGTGCCAGGGGTCCGGACGCGCCTGTACGAGCCCGCGGGAGCACCGGCTCGGGCGGAGATGCCCGTCCGGACGAAGCGCCCCGCGATGACCGCCGGCAGGGCCGCGCTGCTCGGGATCTTCCGCCGCTACCTCATCCCCGGCTACCAACTGACGATGCTGGAGGTGCAGAAGCTCGCC
>JACQRN010000159.1 GCA_016206515.1 Planctomycetota bacterium
CCCTTGCGGATGTGGGCGGTGCGCTCGGGCGACTCGCGCGGTTGCGCGCCGTCCCTTCCCCTGCGCTAGCCCCACCGCGGGGCGCGCAGGCCCCGCCGGTCTTCGGGGCCGGGATCGTGCAGGCGATCGTCCTCGCCCCGCTCGTCCTGTGCTCCCTTCTCGCCTGGGTCCGACGCGGCTTCGCGCCGCGCTACCTCCTGTTCGCGGTTCCCGCCATGGCGGTCGCCTGGGGGCTCCTCGCGTGCCGCGGCTCGCGCGGGCGCCGGACGGTCTTCCGCGTCCTTCTTGCCGCGACGCTCGCGCACCACGCAGCGGGGATGGCCGCGTACCTCCGGGAGATCCGCGCGCGCGATCCCGCGCCGGTGGCGGCGGCCGTCGCCGAGCTGACGGGGGCGGGGCTGACGCACCTGTTCACGCCGATGGGGTACGGCTACTCGCTCGCCTTCCATTCCGGCGAGTCGATCCGCATCACGCCGTACGATTACTACGACCTCCTGCCCCGCTACACCGCCGAGACACGCGCGCGGGAGTCGTACGCCTACCTCTTTCCTCCCGACTCGGTGGAGGCGCTTGCGGCGTTCCGCGGATACCTGGGCGGGCTCGGCGTGCCGTCGCGCGAGAGAGCGCTCTCGTGCGGGACCGCGGTGGTGCTGTCGAACCCGCCCTGGATCGCATGGCGCGTCGACGAGCCGGAGTGAGAAAGAGGGAGACGGCGGGGGATGCGTCCGGTATTGTTCATCCCATGAACAACGAGGGAACCCCTTCCGGTTCCTCGCGCCTTCCCGGGTTCCACCGCCTCCCGATGGCTGAGCGGGTCCGGCTTGTCGCACAGTCCGCGGGGCTGACGGACGAGGAGCGCGCCGCGCTCGGAGTCGGACGCCCGCCCCTCGAGGAGGTGGACGCGCTCTCGGAGAACGCGATCGGGGTGCTGGGGATCCCCCTGGGGGTGGCGACGAACTTCCGGGTCAACGGCCGGGACGTCCTGGTCCCGATGGCGACCGAGGAATCCTCGGTCGTCGCGGGGGCCTCGCACGGCGCGAAAATGGTGCGCGAGGGGGGCGGGTTCCGCGCGGAGTCGACCGATCCGCTGATGGAGGTCCAGGTCTGCCTCGACGACGTGGCGGATCCTGCATCCGCCGCAGCGCGTGTGGAGGCGGAGCGCGCCTCGCTCCTGGCGGAGGCGGACGCCTGCTCGCGCACCCTCCCGGCGATCGGCGGCGGCGCGCGCGACCTGCGCGTGCGCGTGATCGACGGCGACTTCGGTCCGACGGTGGTCGTCCACCTCGGCGTAGACGTCCGCGACGCGATGGGGGCGAACGTCGTCAACACGATGGGGGAGCGGCTCGCCCCGCGCCTGGAATCCCTCCTGGGGGGGCGCGCGGTCCTCCGGGTGATCGACAACTACGCCGTGCGCCGCATCGCCCGCGCGCGCGCCACGGTCCCCGCCTCCGCGATGGGGGGTCCCGAGGCGGTTGCGGGGGTGCTGCGGACGTTCAGCGTCGCGCGCCACGACGTCCACCGCGCGGTCGGCCACAACAAGGGGATGATGAACGGCGTCACGGCGGTCGTGCTCGCCACGGGGAACGATACGCGCGCCTTCGAGTCGTGCGCGCACGCCTACGCCGCGCGGACGGGGGCGTACCGTCCCCTCCCGGTCTGGGGGCGCGATGCGAAGGGGGACCTCACCGCCGACCTGGAGCTGCCGGTCCCGGTCGGGATCGTCGGGGGGTTGACGCGCGCGCACCCGACCGTACGGGCGGTCTTGAAGATCCTCGGCGTGAAGACCGCGCGCGAGCTGGGGGAGATCCTCGTCTGCGTCGGCCTCGCCTCGAAGCTCGCCGCGGAGCACGCCCTGGCGACCGCCGGAATCCAGCGCGGCCACATGCGCCTGCACGCCTCGAAGCTCGCCGCCCTCGCCGGAGCGCAGGGCGCCGAGATCGCCGAGGTCGCCGCGCGCCTGGTCTCCGGGGGCGACATCACCGCCCCCCGGGCGGCAGACATCCTTCGTGAGATACGGAAATGAGGGACAGATGCGCCTGACCGAACACGACGGGAAGCGGCTGCTGGCGCTCGCGGGGATCCGTGTCCCCGACGGGGGGTGGGCCCGCGACCCGGACGGCGTACGGCGGCTCGCGGGAAGTTTACGCGGGGCGGTGGCGGTCAAGCTCCAGGATCCCGCCCCGTCGCGCTTGAAGCGGGGTTGGGTGCGGCGGTGCATCGACGCCCGGGCGGCCGGTGAGGCCGCCTCCGCGATCCTCCGGGAGGGGGGGAGCCCGTCCCTGGGATTCCGCGTGGAGCGGTGGAGGGAGCCGGAGAGGGAGTTCTACGCAGCGGTCGTCTCGGACCCCGCCGCGCGCGCCCCGGTGCTCCTGTTCGGCGCGCAGGGGGGGCGCGGCGTTGAGGAGGGGGCGGGGGTCCTGCGCCGCGTCCTGTCGATCCGGCGGGGGCCGGCGCCGGAGGACCTGCGGGCGTGCGTCGCGGCAGCCGACCTGTCCGGACGCGCGGCGGATTCCCTGGGCAAGCTCCTGTCGTCGCTCTGGTCCGTCTACCGTTCGCACGGGGCGGTTCTCGTCGAGGTCAACCCCCTGGGGTTGTGCGGGGGGGATCTCGTTGCGCTCGACGCGCGCGTGGAGCTCGACCCCGACGCGCGCGAGGGGGCGGCGCGGTTCGAGCCGGAGGTCCCCGCCGACGAGGATCCTCTGGAGCGCGTGGCGGGGGAGATCGACCGGCACGACCACCGCGGGGTCGCGCACTTCCTGCGGGTCGACTGGCCGAGCGCGGCGCGCGCAGGGCGCACACCGATCGGGCTCCACTGCGTCGGGACGGGGGTGAGTCTGACGTGCATGGACGAGCTGGCGCGCCACGGGTTCCTTCCGATCAACTTCGCCGACACCTCGGGGAACCCGACCGCCTCGAAGATCTGCCGCGTGGTCCGGGTCATCTTCGCCCAGGAATCGATGGCGGGGTATTTCTTCATGACCTGCGTCTCGAGCCAGCAGCTGGCGCACACCGCGCGCGGGATCGCGAAGGCGTTCCTGGAGATGTTCCCGGGGAGCTCGGGCCGGCCCGACCGGCCGTGCCTGTTCTGTTTTCGGGGGGCGTGGGACGAGGAGGCGCAGGGGATCCTCCGCGCGCACGGGGTCGTCGGGGCGAACGTTCGCGTTCTGGGGCGGGAGTCGAGTGAGAGGGCCGCCGCCGACGCGTTCGCGGAACTCTTCCGGGGGAGGACGGCCGCGCCGTTCCCTCCGGCGCACCCCCTGCAAGAGGCCGACCTGCACGAGGATCGCCCGGGGATCGTCCGGTTCGACGTCCTGTCGGGCGGCGTGATTTCGATCGACACGGAGGCGTGCGTCCGGTGCACCTCGTACGCCTGCCTGCGCGCCTGCCGCTCCCCCTCCGACGAGCCGGTGCTCGCCGTCGAGGGGGGGCGGGCGCGCCTTCGCATAACGCCCGAGGAGGCGCGCCGCGGCGGGTGCGTCGAATGCCTCGCCTGCGTCCTCGACTGCCGTCTGGAGGGGCGCGACGCGATCCGCGTACGCCTTCCCCTGTCGGCGGAGGGCGCCTAGGTATGCCTCGTTGGGATTTGGGATTTGGGAGTTGGGAGTTTTCCTCTCCATGCCGATCCTGATCGACGAGAACACGCGCCTGCTCGTCCAGGGGATCACGGGGCGCCAGGCGTTCGCCAACACGCTCTACATGCGCGCCTACGGGACGCGGATCGTCGCCGGCGTCACGCCGGGGAAGGGGGGCCGGTCGGTGGACGGGGTCCCGGTCTACGGCGCCGTGACGGAGGCGGTTGCCGCGCATCCGGAGATCAATGCGACCGTCGTGTACGTCCCCCCCCGCGCGGTGAAGGGGGCCGCAATCGAGGCGCTCACCTCGGGGATCCCCCTGGTGTTCCTCACCACCGAGCGGGTTCCGCAGCAGGACATGCTCGAGGTGATCGAGGTTGCGCGCGAGAAGGGCGCCCGCGTGGTGGGCCCGAACACGATCGGGGCGATCTCTCCGGGGCGGTGTGTCGTCGGGCTGATCGGCGCGCGGGTCGACCACGCGAACCTCTCGTTCCGCGCGGGGCCGGTCGGGGTGCTGTCGCGCAGCGGTGGACAGACGACGACCGTCTCGTACTACCTGACGCGCGCCGGGATCGGGCAGTCGACCGCGCTCTGCGTCGGCGGCGACCCGTTCGTCGGGACGACCTGGCCGGACGTCCTGGACCTGTTCGAGCGCGACCCCTCCACGCGCGTCGTCGCCGCCTTCGGCGAGATCGGCACCGACAACGAGGAGCTCGCCGCCGAGGAAATTCGCGCGGGCCGGTTCACCAAGCGGCTGGTCGTCTACATCTCCGGGCGCGAGGCGCTCCCCGGGGTCCGGTTCGGCCACGCCGGGGCGTTGATCCGCTCCTCGGCTGGTTCCGCGGAGGCAAAGCGGGAGACGTTGCGTTCCGCCGGTGCTGTCGTCCTGGAGCACCTCGACGAAATGGCCGATGCGGTGGGGAAGGCGCTATGAGTCCAAGAAAGGAGTCGGGAGACAGGAGTCAGGAGACAGGAGTGCGGATCGACGTTCGGAATGCGTGGGTTGGGCTTGCACCGTTGCTTCCCTCCTGTCTCCTGTCTCCTGTCTTCTGTCTCCTTGTTTGAAGTCATGTCCCTTCCTCCGCCTCACGATTGGAACCTCCCCTCCGCGCCGGGCCCCGTGCGGCTGCATCCCGAATTCCTTAATGATGAATCTCTCCGCGACGGCCTCCAGTCCCCTTCGACACTGCATCCTCCCCTGGAGAGGAAGAAGGAGTTCCTGCGCGCGGCCGCCGCCATCGGCGTCGGGCGCGCCAACCTGGGGTTCCCCGCCGCCTCCGAGCGGCACGGCGAGGACGTCGCCGCGCTCGCGCGGTTCCTCGCCGAGGAGCGCCTCCCGATCCGCCCCTCCGCCTGCGGTCGGACGATGATTGAGGACGCGCGCGGAATCGCCGAGGCGGCGCAGCGCGCCGGGGTTCCGCTTGTGGCGGACATCTTCACGGGATCGAGCGCCATCCGGCGCGACGTGGAGGGGTGGACGCTCGACGAGATCCGCCGGCGCAGCGAGGAGGTGGTCTCCTTCCTGGTGCGCGAGGATCTCGATGTGAGCTACTTCACCGAGGACACGACCCGCGCCGACCCGGAGACGGTCCGGACGCTCTACGCCGCCGCGATCGGGGCCGGCGCGCGGCGCATCTGCGTCTGCGACACGGTCGGCCACGCCACGCCGCGCGGGGTCCGCGCCGTCCTCGCGCACGTCCGCCGGGTCGTCGAGTCGACCGGGGCGAAGGTCTGGATCGACTGGCACGGCCACCGCGACCGGGCTCTGGGCGAGATCAACGCGGTCACGGCGCTGGAGGCGAGCGCCGACGGTGTGCACGCCTGCGCCCTGGGGATCGGCGAGCGCGTCGGGAACCCCGCGCTCGACTCCCTTCTGGTCAACCTCTCGATGATGGGGTGGGTCGACCGCGACCTGACCGGCCTGGCGCGGTACGTCCGCATCGCCTCGGAGATCTTCGGGGTCCCCCTGTCGCCGGGGTATCCTGTGTTCGGCGCACGGGCGTCGGGCGTCCCGGCGTCTGCCGCCTCGCGCGTCTCCGCCGTTCCGGCGGCGCGGTTCGGGGTTGGGTAGGGGAAGGGGCTCGGCATGGGAAACGATCGGGTGCGATCTTCGGGGATCCTTCCCCCGCTCTTGCTTGTCCTCGCTGCCGTTGGGTTGGCCCAGGATCCGCCGACCGGGGAAGGGGCGCTGCCGGTGCCCCCCGTCTACCGCGAGACCCTCCCGAACGGCGTGCGGGTCTACCTGGCGCCGAACCCGGGGGTGCCGACGCTGGCGGTGAAGGTCGCCCTGCGCACCTCCTACCGCGACGAGCCGCCGGGGAAGGAGGGGGTGCGGCTGATCGCCTCGCACTTCGCCTTGAGCCAGGACCGCTGGATGGAGCGCGTCGAGCGCTGGGGCGGGTGGTGGGATCCGACGAACTACTACCCGGAGGTTTCGGCGAAGGATTACGTCGTCCACGCGAGGTTCCTGGAGGGGGCGATCGAGGTCGCGCGCGAGATGCTCGAGGCGATGACGCATGGGACCGACGCCGCCGTGGCGGAGGCGCTCGCGCGGGATCTCGAGGAGGCGGGTCGGAGCACCTCCTCCGAGCCGAGCCAGCCGAACGCCCTGCACCAGGCGTGCTTCGAGGAGCCGTTCGCCCAGGCCGATCCGCGCTCGCGCCTGCCGAATCCCGGGGTGATCGGCGCGGACGATCTTCTCGCCTATTGGCGGGGGAACTTCATGCCGTCGCGCGTCACCGTGACGCTGGTGGGGGCGTTCGACCCGCGCGAGGCGCTGCGCCTCGCGCGCGAGAGGCTCGGAACGGTCGAGGACCGGCCCGAGCCTCGCGAGCCGAACCTCTTCGCGCGGTACCGCGCCGACCGGGAGGAGCGCCGAGGCTCTCCGACGGCGATGCTGCGCGTTGCGTACCCCATCCCGCCTCCCATGCATAACGTCGACGCGAATCTCCTGGCCGCGCTCCTGCGCGACCGCCTGCGCGTCTCGCGCCCCCGCCCGGAGGCGGAGACTGCGATCGTCGACGCGGACAACCGCCCCGGGATGCGCCTGTTCCGGATCGGCCTGTTCGGCGACCCGGAGGAATCGCTCGCATGGCTCGACGGGGAGCTCGCCTCGTTCCGGGAGGCGGTCCCGTCGCTCGACGTCGCTCCCGCCCGCGACCGGTACGTTGCTTCCCTGGCCGGGAGACGGCTGATCCACCCGTACTGGGCGTCCTGGACGATCGCGTTCCCGAGCGACTCGCTCGGGTGGAACGGTGTGAATCCGTGGCGCGAATTCGACCGCCTGCGCGCCCTGGGCGCGCGGGAGATCGCGGAGGTCGCCGGAGAGGTCCTGGTCGACGGGCACCGCACGGTCGTCCTCGCCTCGCCCCAGTTCGCGGAGGGGTGCGCCGTCGTCCGGGAGGGGGCCCTCCTCCCGTTCCCGGACGAGCCGCCCACGCCGCCGGACACGGTCCCGATCGAGGGGCCGCCGGCCGCCCCGGTCTCGTTCCGGTCCGCGCTTGTCCGGCGTCTGGCGGGGGGGCAGGTGTTGTTCCTTCAGGATCCCCACGTTCGCGTCGTCGACATCACCGGGCACTACCCGCTGGGGCTCCAGGAGGAGGGGGCGCGCGCGTACGCCTCTGGGCTCCGCTCCTCCCTCCCGGAGGGGCTCCAGGAGGGGAAGAACGTTGTGTTCGACCGGGACCTCATCTCGTTCCGCCTCCGGTTCCCCCTCGCAGACGATGTCGGCGCGGCACTGGCCCGGCTCCATGCGTGGCTCGCGGCGGCGTCCCCCGGGACCGCGTCCCCCGGGACCGTGTCCCCCGGGACCGTGTCCCCCGGGACCGTGTCCCCCGGGACCGTGTCCCCCGCGTCCGCGTGGCCGGGGCTCCTGCCGGGGATGTCGTTCCGGCACGAGGGGGAGCGCCCACGCTGGACCCTGTGCGTCCGTTCGCCGTGCGCCCTCCCGGCGCTCGATGCGTGGGACCTGCCCCCCCCCGGCGGTGCGTCCCCCGAAGGAGGGGGCGATCCAGCGGGCCAGGCGTTCCTGATCCCCCTCGGTGCGCTGGAGGACCCGTCCCGCTACGCCGCGGCGCTCCTTCTGGATGCGTGGCTCTCTGCGGGGACGCGGACGCAGCCGCGGTACGGCCCGTTCACGCTCGTCCTTCCGGAGATCCCCCACCCCGCGAAGTCGGAACGGTTCCGGATCGGTCGCGAGCAGTTCCTCGCTCTCGACCTGGGGGACGCCCCGCGCGACGAGGCGCTCGCGTGGCTCCGCTCCGGCGCCGGGATCGACGTCCTCGCTGGCGAGGATCCCGACCTCTTCGCCCGCGCCCGCGGCCACGCCCTGGGGTGGTTCCAGGGCGTATTCGACGGCGCGGGGGCGTTCACCCTCCCCCTCGCCGACCTCAAGGGCGCCCTCGAGGCCGGCTCCGATGGCACTCACTTCGACCGCGTCCACGACGCGCTCCTGGGGATGACGCCGGAGGAGTTCCTCGACCTCGCGCGGGGGTGGCTCTCCTCCGCTCGCGTGGAGGCGGCGGTTCCCTCCCCATCCAATGGTGGGGAGGGACGGTAGCCTACGCCGGGAGTTCCCCGAGGAACCCCTCGAGGGGAATCACGTCCACGTCCCCCATCTTCTGCCGACGCTCGCCCAGGAAGACGACGATCCTGCGCGTGAGACGCTTGACCCGGGGGGCGAGGGAGGAAAAGCCGGCGAGCGAGGCGGCGGAGACCTGCCGGGAGGCTTTCACCTCCACGGCCCAGGTCTCCCTCCCGATCTCCAGGACGAAATCCACCTCCGCCCCGTGCTTCGTGCGGTAATGGAACAGGGACATCCCGGGCCACAAGGTTTCCGTGCGCCCGTGGATCTCCTGGGCGATCCAGTGCTCCAGCAGAAGCCCCTTCTCGTCCTCCAGGAAGCGGTCCAGGGGGCGCCGCAGGAGCGCGTTCCGGACGCCGATGTCGAACAGATACCGCTTGGGGTGCGCAACGAGGCTGGCGCGGTCCGATCCGCTCCAGGCGGGGACCCGGAACAGGAGCAGGGTGTCCTCCAGGACCTCCAGGTAGCGCCGGGCCGTCTCGTACCCGATCCCGGCTTCCCGGCAGAGCGCGCTCAAGTTCAGGATCGTCCCCGAAGCGGCGGCGGCCAGGTCCAGGAGGCGCGCATACCCCCCGAGATCCCGGACGAGCGCCTCCGCCTGGATCTCCTCGCGGAGGTAGGCGTCGACGTAGCTCCGCAGGTCCTGCGAGCGCACGGAGGCGTCCTTCTCCGAATAGATCCCGGGGAGCGTCCCGTGGGTCAGGACGCGCACCAGGGAGAAATCCGCCTCCAGTTCGCGCTGGAGGAGCGGGTGGAGGCGGTGGATGTGGATCCGTCCCGGGAGGAGGTTGGCGTGTCCCCGCTTCAGTTTCCGGGCGCTGGAGCCGGACAGGAGGAACCGGAACCGCCCCTTGTGCCGGTCGGAGAAAACCTGAACCACGTCGAGCAGCGCGGGGACCTTCTGCACCTCGTCGATCAGGACGGTCCGGACGGTCGGGCCGGCCGCCGCGAGCTCGCGCTCCAACCTCGCCGGGTCGGTCACGTAGTCGCGGAAGACCGATGGGCTCGCCAGGTCCACCGACAGGTCGGGCTTCAGGGATTCCAGCAAGGTCGATTTGCCGACCTGCCGCGGCCCCAGCAGGAGCATGCTTTTCGGGTCGCGCTGGAGATGGGGGAGCAGGAGCCGCTTATACATCTAGTGTATTTTACCGGTAAATTTACCTACTGCAAGCAAGTGGAGCCTCCGCTGCGAAGCCAGGCCGTCACCACCCCCGCCGCCCGGCGGCGAGCCCTGCGAGGATCACCCCCCACCCGATGCCGAAGGCGAGCATCGCGTGTTTCCGCCACGAGGGCTTGTAGCGCATGCCGATCCGGTGCGTCCCAGGCCCCACGGGTATCGCCCGCATGAGCGCGTTCGCATCGAGGAGTGGGTAGGGAACGGAGGGGTTGCCGACCTCGAAGGCGTGCCATCCGGAGTACGGCGTATCGGCGATCACGAGAAACCCGTCCTCACGCGCCGACACCTCGATCTCGAGGGTGTCGGGGCGGCCCGTCGGGCGGTTCACGATGCGGGGCTCCCCGGGCGTGTCCGCCGCCGACCGGCCGACGCTCCCCGGGGCGGGGGGCTCCGTCAGGAGGAGGATACGCGAGGGGAAGGGCTCATCGCGTAGGGTCGGGATCACCTCCTCCGGGTCGATCACCCGCGCGGCCGAGCGGGGAAGCCACCGCGCGCGCGGAAGCGCCTCCCGGTCCTCGTAGAGGACCCACCCCCGCCCGCGCGAGACGACGGGGAGCCCCACGTCGATCGGGCGCGGGGCGAGCCAGAACCGCCCGCCGAGGAGTTGGACGAGACGGCGTCCCGGAAAGCGCAGGAACTCCGGGTCCGCAAACCTCAGGCGGACCGAATCGTTCACCGCGCCGAGCCGCTCGTGGAAGGCGAACGGACGCTCCAGGAGGAGGGGCGAGTACCCGCCGAGGGCGCTCAGGCCGTGCAGCATCGACTGGTTCGGCGAGAGCGGGTGGGACTCCGCCCCGTCCATCCCCAGGAGGACGGGGAAGAGGCGCCCCTCCCCGAGGGCGCGGATCGTCCCCTCGAACCCGTGTTGCCGTGTCAGGGTCTCGTACGGTCCCCAGTTTCCGGCGAATCCCGTGAAGTGGAAGTTCCGGACCCATAGGTCCGCGCCCAGGAGCGCCAGGAGCGCGAGGGTCCAGGCGCCGCGCGCGGGGCCTCCCTTCCCGTCCGGCCCGTCCCCCGTTCCCGCCGCACGCCGGAACCAGAGGGCTGCCGCCAGGAGCACGCCGAACCCGAGGAGGATCGACGGGTGCGCGGGCGAGGCGGTCCGCGCAGCCTCGTCGAGCATCGACCCGATCTTCTCCTGATAGTACGCCAGGGGGTGCGGGTGGTTCGGCTTCCCTGCAATGTGCCGCTCGACATAGGAGAACCCCCACGCCTCGACCTCGGGGCGGAACGTGCGCAGGACCAGGTTCGACGCGGCCACGGTTCCCGCGTACAGGGCCAGCAGGACCGCGCAGGCGCGCAGGGCCGCGCGCGGGGCGTCCGCCAGCCGCGCGAAGGCGTGCGCCAGGGGCGGGATCGCGAAGAACGCCGCGAAGAAGAGGAACTTCGCCGGGACCCGCATCTCGTGCAGGCCAGTGAGCCGCACGAGGGTGGGCCAGACGGGCGTGAACGACCCCAGCGCCAGGACAAGTGACACCCCCGCGAGGATCCAGCACGCGAGGCCGGCCGACGCGATCCCCGCCGGGATCCGGGGACGGCGCCACGACAGGGGGAGCGCGACCCACGGGAGGAGCCCGAGATAGATCCGTGCCTGGAGGAACACCTGCCAGTCCGGGAACAGGAACGTCGCCAGACAGGCGGGGAACGCAGATCCCGCGTTGGCGAAGTCGGGTCCGACCCCCGCGCGGGTCGAGTGCGCGGCGAGCTCCCGGGACGCCATCACCTGCGGGAGCGCGCAGAGCGCAGCGGCCGCAAAGCCGGCGGGGAGCAGGAGCGCGAGGCGCCCGCGCCGCGCGATGGGGTCCGGCCCGATCCGGAGCGCCGCGTACAGGAACGTCATCCCGGAGGCGTAGAGCGCCAGCTGCGCGAACCCGCCGAGCCACGACAGCGCGAGGAACAGCCCCAGCCACGCCGCGCCGCGCGGGTCCGCGCGCTCGCGCACTCTTTCGACCCCCCAGAGCATCCAGGGGAACCAGGCGAGGGAGCCCCACGAGACCGAATAGAAGAACCCCGCGTACGGCGTCCCGAGGGCGAACATCAGGACCCCCGCCGCGCGCCCGGCCGGCGCGATTCCGAGCCGCGCGAGGTACCGCTCCATCCCGATCAGCGCGATCAGGATATGGAGGAGTACGTTCACCTGGTACGCGACCGGGAACGGAATCTTCGCGAATACCGCCCAGCGCAGCGGCGAGAGCCCCCCGATCTGCCCCTCGGCAATCAGCGGGAACCCGCCGAGCATCCCGTCGGTCCACCACGGGAGCCGCCCCTGGGCGAGCGCGCGCGAAAGCTCCGCCGCCCATGGGACGTGCTGCTCGCGGTAGTCCCCCCCGACGGGGGAGAGCCGGAACGTCCAGAGCGGCGCGAAGACGGCGGCGAGGATCGCGGCGGCCAGGACGAGCGTGCAGCGATCCCGCATGGGCGGGGAGGAGCCTACATCTTTCGGGAAGCGAGAGGCGAGAAGCGAGGCGCAGGGACGCGCGAGCCCTCTTGTTGACATCCCCGCCGACCGGGCTACGCTGCATCTTGTTCATATGGTGAACAACGGAGCGATCCCGGTCGCCCCCTCCCTCCAGCCCGACGCGCGCGAGCAGGCGGTGCTCGAGGGGATCGCGCTCGGCGAGGTCCGCACGCAGAGGGACCTCGCGCGGCGCGCGGGGGTGGCTCTGGGGCTGGCGAATGCGCTCGTCAAACGGCTCGCCTCGCGGGGGTTCATCCGCGTCCGGCGGCTCTCGACGCGGCGGCTCGCCTATGCCCTGACCCCGAAGGGGGCGCGCGAGCAGGCCCGATTCGCCCTGGAGTACATGGCGTGGCGCGTCGGGACGTACCGCGAGGCGCGGCACCACCTGAAAATCCACCTGCGGCGCCTGCGCGCGAGCGGGGTGCGCCGCGTGGCGATCTGCGGCACCGACGACATGGCGGAGATCGTCTACATGACCCTGCGCGAGATCGACCTCCCGCTTGCGGGGGTGGTTTCGGAGGGCGGGGGGGGGCGCTGGCACGGCATGGCGGTGCATCCGCTGTCCGGCCTGGCCAAGATGAAACCGGACGCGGTCCTCCTGTCGCA
>JACQRN010000010.1 GCA_016206515.1 Planctomycetota bacterium
ACGAAGGAACCGGCCTGCGCCATCAGGACCAGAAGCCCCGCAGTCCGGATGTACGTCGACTTCCCGGCCATGTTCGGCCCCGTCACGATCTGGACGAGCCGGTCCGGACGCAGGTCCATGTCGTTCGGGACGAAGGACCCGCCCAGGAGCCGGTCGAGGACCGGATGCCTCCCGGAGCGCACCTGAAGGACCGGTTCCTGGACGATCTCGGGGCGGACGTACCCTCGCTCCGCGGCGGCCTGACCGAAGGCGCATAGCACATCGAGGGCGCCGATCGCGCCGGCGACCCCCTGGATGTCGCGCACCCCCTGTGCAGCGTGGGCACGGAGCGCCTCGAAGCGTTCCGACTCGAGCGCGCACAGCCGTCCGCGCGCCGTCAGGATTCTCTCCTCCTGCGTCTTCAGGGCGCTCGTCGTGTACCGCTCCGCGTTCTTCATCGTCTGCTGCCGCACATACCCCTCGGGGACGCGCGCGCGATGGGTGTTCGTGACCTCGATCGAGTATCCGAAGACCCTGTGGCGGACGACCTTCAGCGACGGGATGCCGGTCCGGCGGGACTCCTCCTCGCGGAACCGGTCGAGCCACGAGTCGCCGTCGACCAGGAGGGTGCGCAGCTCGTCGATCCCCGGGTCGACCCCGGGGGCGATCACCCCCCCCTCCAGGTGCGTCTGCGGGGGCTCGGCCACGAGCGTCGCGGCGATGCGGGAGGCGAGTTCCTCCCCCCCGGACGGGATCCCCCTGGCCAGTTCCGCGACGAGCGCGGGGGCGCGGTCGCCGAGGCGGTCCCGGATCGCCCCGGCGGAGCGGAGCGACTCGCAAAGCCCCATCAGGTCCCGGGGATTGGCGCGCGACGTCCCCAGCCTCCCCGCGATCCGCTCCAGGTCGTACACCTTGCCGAGGAGATCCCGGATCTCCCCGCGCAGCGCCGCATCGCCAGCGAACCACCCCACCGCGTCGTGTCGCAGGACGAGGCGGGAGGGATCGGTCAGGGGCCGCAGCACCCACGCGCGCAGGAGTCGGGCCCCCACCGCCGTCCGCGTCGCGTCGAGGGTCGCCAGGAGCGTCCCGTCCGCACCCCCGTCGCGCGCGGAGGCGAGCACCTCGAGCCCCCGCAGGGTGGCCCGGTCGAGGATCATCACCCCCTCGCGCCCCAGGCGCCGGGGGGCGTGCAGATGGGCGAGCGCCCCGCGCTGCGTCTCCGCGAGATACCCCAGGAGCGCACCGGCGGCGCGGAGGGCGTGGGGCATCCCGTCGCACCCGAAGGCGTCCAGCGCCGCGACGCGGTACTGTTCGCGGAGCCTCCGCTCGGCCCCCTCGCGGTCGAAGTCGATGGAGCTCCGTCGCGTGACGACTCCCCGGAAGGCGCCCCCCAGCGCGCGGACGATCGCCTCCGGGGCAGCCTCCGGAAGGACGCACTCCGACGGATCGATGCGCGCGAGGGCGTCCTCCAACTCCTCGGGGAGGATCTCGTCGAGCAGAACGTGCCCCGTGGAGAGCTCCGCCCACGCGAGCCCCAGGTGTCCCCGCTCGGGCGCGATCGCCAGGAGGTGGTTCGCACGCCGCTCCTCGAGCAGGCCGTCCTCCAGCAGGGTCCCGGGGGAGAAGACGCGCACCACCTCCCGGCGCACGACGCCGCGCGCGGACGCAGGGTCCTCCACCTGCTCGCACACCGCCACGCGGTGCCCGGCGGCGAGGAGCTTGCGCACGTACGGAAGCGAGGCGTGATGGGGGAACCCCGCCATCGGGATCCGCTCGTCGTCCTTCGCGCGGGCGGTGAGCGTGATCCCCAGGACGCGGTTGGCCACCTTCGCGTCCTCGTAGAACATCTCGTAGAAGTCGCCGAGCCGGTACAGGAGGACCGCCCCCGGAACGGACTCCTTCAGCAGCCCGTACTGACGCATGAGGGGGGTGACCATCGGCCCCCCCTAGGGCTCTTCCATCGGTTCCAGGCGCGCGTCCCCGTCCGGACCCTTCACGAGGACTTCCAGGCGCTTCTGGGCGGCGTCGAGGATCTTCCGGCAGGAGCGCACGGCCTCGACCCCCTTCTGGTACGCCTCCAGGGACTCGTCCAGGCCGAGCTCCCCCGATTCGAGCCTGCGCACGATCTCCTCGAGGCGGGCCATCTCCTCCTCGAAGCGCGGAGCGCCCTTCGGACGAGCTTCCTTCCCCCCCTTGCGCCGCACCTCGCCGCTCATTCGCGTCCCGCCTCCCGTTCCACGCGCGAGCGGATTGTCCCCCGGGCCAGACGGGTCCGCAACACGTCCCCGGGGCGCGCCTGGCCGGCGTCGGTCAGCGCCTTCGCGCGCCCCTGCGCCCAGGTGACGCTGTACCCCCTCGATAAAACAGAGAGCGGGTTGAGCGCATCGAGCCGGTACACCCCCCCTTGCAGGCGCTCCCCGGCGCGGTCGAGAAGGAGGCGCAGGGACCGCTCCAACCTCTGTGCCTCCTCGTCCGTCCTCTGCTGCCGCTGCTCGATCCTGCGCGCCGGGGCGAACGCGCAGAGCGACTCCCCGAGACGCTCGACCCGATGACGCTCCTCGGCGACCCTCCGCCGCAGCGCCGACGCGAGGCGTCGCTCACAGTCGGCGGCGCCGGCGAGCAGTTCCCGCACATCCGGGACGACGAGCGCCCCGGCCGCCGTCGGGGTGAGCGCGCGCACGTCGGCCACCAGGTCGCTGATCGAGACGTCGACCTCGTGCCCCACCGCGGAGACGACGGGGATCGCCGAGGCGTGGATCGCCCGCGCGAGTGCCTCCTCGTTGAACGCCCAGAGGTCCTCGGGCGAGCCTCCCCCCCGTCCGACGATCATCACGTCCGCCTCGCGCCGCGCGTTCGCCAGCGCGATCGCGTCGGCGATTTCGGAGGCAGCCCCCTCCCCCTGGACCCGGACCGGGTACAGGATCACGTGTACCCCCGGGTGGCGCTCCCGGATGGAGCGCAGGATGTCATGGAGCGCCGCGCCGGACGGGGAGGTCACGATCAGGATCCGCTCCGGGAGGAACGGGAGCGGGCGCTTGCGTCCAGGGTCGAACAGCCCCTCGCGCTCCAGGCGCTCGCGCATCTGGCGGAAGGCGATCTCGAGGGGCCCAGCCCCTACGGGGTCGATCCGCCGAACCTCGAGCTGGTACCTGCCGCGGGGGGGGTAGACCGTAACCGCGCCGCGCGCGACCACCTCCATCCCCACCTCCGGCACGAAACGGAACTGCTCCAGATGGGAACGCCAGGCCACGGCGTCGAGGACCGCCTGGGCGTCCTTCAGGGTGAAGTAGGCGTGCCCGGATCCCGCGACGGTCCATCGCGAGATCTCGCCGCGCACCGCGACGTCCGCCATCCCCGGCTCCACCCGGGCGCGCACGCGCTCGGTCAGCTGCGTGACAGTGAGGATCACGCCGCGGGCTTCTCCTGGAACCGGCGGATCGACGAGGCGAGCCCCGTGCGCGTCTCCACCTCGGCGATCACCCCGCACATCCGGGGATCCCCCGTGGCGACCTCCAGGACGTGGGGCAGGCGCGTGAGGTACTTCGCCAGGACGTCCGAGACGCGGCGGCCGATCACGGAATCGTACGGCCCGGTCATGCCGCAGTCGGTGAGGTACGCCGTCCCCTTCGGCAGGATCTGCTCGTCGGCCGTCTGCACGTGGGTATGGGAGCCGAAGATCAGGGAGACGCGGCCGTCGAGGTAGCGTCCCAGGGCGATCTTGTCCGAGGTCGCCTCGCCGTGGATGTCGACGACGATCACCTTCGTGCGCGACGCCATCTCGGTCACCGCCCGGTCAGCCGTCTTGAAGGGACACTCCACCGGCTCCATGAAGGTCTGTCCCAGCAGGTTGAGCACGCCCACGGGGCCTGCGGCGGTCTCGTAGACGTTCCAGCCGCGCCCCGGCACGCCGGCGCCGTAGTTCGCCGGCCGCAGGAGCCGCGCATCGCGCTCGAGCGCCTCGTAGATCTCCCGCTTGCGCCAGACGTGGTCGCCGTTGGTCAGGACGTGCAGCCCCGAGGCGATCAGCTTTTCCGCGAGATCCGGGGTCAGCCCGGACCCCCCCGCGACGTTCTCCGCGTTCCCGACGCAGAATCCGACCCCCTCGCGCGCGACCAAGCCGGGCAGGCAGTCACGCACCGCATCCCTCCCCGGCCGCCCGACGATGTCGCCGATTCCGAGCAGTTTGAGTTTCAACGGGTCACGCGACGGGCCCCGTGGCGCCCTCCCCGTCGGCGACGGGCTGGCGCAGCCTCTCGATCGGGGAGACCGGCAGTTCCGAGCTCTTCCTGATCTCCTTCGCGCGCTTCCTCTGGCGGACCTCCCGCAGGAGCGTGACCTGGATCTCCCCCGGATAGGTCAGTTCCCGCTCGATCTGCCGAGCGATGTCGCGGCAGAGCTTCACCGCCAAGGCGTCGTTGACGGCGTCAGGATCCACGATCACGCGGATCTCCCGGCCGGCCTGGATCGCGTACGCCGCCGTGACCCCACTGAACGCGCGGGCCACCTCCTCGAGACGCACCAGCCGCTTGGTGAACCGCTCCAGGCCGGAGCGCGAAGCGCCGGGTTTGGCGTTCGCCGCCTGGTTCGCCGCCTGCAGGAGCACCTCGTACAGGGAGGTCGGATCCTCCCCGTTCGCATGATGGCGGCCGATCGAGTCGACGACCTCCTTCCGCTCGTTGTAGCGCCGCGCGAGGTCGGCGCCGACCGCCGCGTGCCCCCCCTCCATCTCCTGGTCGACCGCGCGCCCGAGGTCGTGCAGGAGCCCGATCCGCCTGGCCAGCTGCACGTCCAGCCCGAACTCGCCGGCGAGCAGCCCGCACAGGTGGGAGACCTCCAGGGAGTGACGCAGGAGGTTCGACCCGCCCGACGTGCGGTACTGCAGGCGCCCGAGGAGTTCCACCTGCTTCGGATGGAGGCCGTGCACCTGCGCCTCCATGCTGGCCTGCTTGCCGTGCTCCAGGATCCGCGCGCCGGTCTCGGCGCGCACCTCCTCGACGAGCTCCTCGATCCGCGCCGGATGGATGCGCCCGTCCTTGATCAGGCGGCGGAGCGACTCGACCGCGATCTCCCGGCGCACCCCGTCGAAGGCGGAGACCGAGACGACGCCGGGCGTGTCGTCGACGATCAGGTCGGCCCCCGTGGAGCGCTCGAACGCGCGGATGTTGCGCCCCTCCCGCCCGATGATGCGCCCCTTCATCTCGACGCCCGGGAGGTCCACGACCGACACCGACTGCTCCGCCGAGACCGTGGTCGCGCAGCGCTGGATCGCCAGGGCGAGCATTTCCTTCGCCTTGTCATCCGCCTCCCGGCGCGCCGTCTGGGTCACGCGCTGGAAGATCTCGGCCGCCTCCTGCGCGACCTCCGCGTCGATCCGCTTCAGGAGCATCTCCTTGGCGGCCTCCTGCGTCAGCCCCGAGAGCGAGTGCAGGGTGCGACGCTCCTCCTCGACGAGCACGGCGAGCTCCTGCTTGCGCTCCTCGGTGGCCTTCCGGTCGGCGGAGAGCCCCTGCTCGACCCCTTCCAGGAACCGCTCCTTTCGGGAGAACGTCTCGAGCTTCCGGTCGAGGGCATCCTCCTTGCGCCGCAGCTGGGACTCCTGCTCGGCGACCTCCTTCCGGATCCGGTCCTGCTCCGCCTCGAACGCCTCGCGGGAGCGCAGGACTTCGTCCTTGGCCGCCAGTTCCATCTCGCGGCGCTTCGCCTCGGCCTCCGAGCGGACCCGTTCGAGGGACTCCGCCTCGCGGCGCGCGCGATCCTCCTTCCGGGTCCACAGGATCGTGACGAACACGGCCGCGGCCACGCCCAGGCCCACGGCGACCCCCACGACGAACTCCAAGATGGTCATTTCCCCTCCCGTTCAGCGGGAATGTCAGGTTATCCATGCGCGGCACGTCCGCCGTGCGGGCCGGACGCCGCGCTACGCCGCGTCGTGCCTACTGCCCCTCGACGAGCCGCTCGATCTCCTCGACCT
>JACQRN010000152.1 GCA_016206515.1 Planctomycetota bacterium
CCGTTCGAGCGCCACCGCGGCGCCTCGCCCCGCATGGCGCCGCGGTGGCGCGGGGTAGCGGAGGTCGGGGGACCGGGAAACGGAGGACGGGGTCACGGAGGCCCGGGGACCGGGGAGCCGGAGGTCCGTGATGCATCCGCTCCACTTTCGATTCGGAGACAACCCGACTTCGGCGCTAGACACTCACGAAACCGGTCTGCACGGGGCCCCTTCCATCGAGTCGAGGCCCGCGCCGGACGCATCGCGCATAGCGCGGGACGATGTATCCTCCCCCAGCAACATGGCCCGCCTCCTCTTCTGGCTCTCGTTCGTCTTCTGGGCCGGGATGACCGCTTGGCTCGTCGAGCGGGACATCCTGGCCCCGCGGCGCTCGTCCTCCGATCCCCGCTACTACCGGGACCGGTTCGAGGGGCGAACGTTCCCGATGCGCGCGACCTACGAGCTGGCGGTCGGGGGGAGCGCCGTCGGGAACGCTGTCGTATCCGGCTCGCGCGCCGGGTCGGGCGCGGTCACCTGGACGACGGAGATGTCGCTCGACCTGGTCTCCCTGGTGAGGACCCAGGCCCCCGCGTTGTCGAGGGCCGCGCAGGACGCGCCCGCGGCGAATCTGCGCATCGAGGTGTTCCTCACCCCGAGGATGGTGTTCGAGCAGGCCCGCCTGCACGTGGAGGCGGGCCCTTTCCGCGAGCGGTTCCGCATCCTGCCGGTGGGCGACCGCCTCACGGTGCGCGGCGGGGAGACGATGCGCTCGCTGGCGGGGACCGACACCCTCTCGGTCCCGTTCGACCCGCGCGCGGTGCTCGACATCGGCGTCCTTCCGCTCGACACGGGCGGGGGGCTCGCGGTGGGGCAGTCCTGGACCTGCCACACGCTGGACCCCCTGCGCCTGCGCATCGAGCCGGTCCAGGTGACGGTCGTCGAGCGGCGTGCCCGCGAGATCTGGGCGGGCGGCATCGCCGGGACGGCGTTCGACCTGCGGTGGGGCCGCGCGGACGACCCGATGGCCCCGAGGACGGTGGTCGACGGGGAGGGCCGGGTCCTGCGACATGAGCACGGGCCGATGATGATCGAACTGTTGTCCTACGAGGAGGGGGCCGCCGCGGAGGTCCTTCCCCCCGTGGCGGAGGAGCCGGATTGAACTGGCCCAACGGCGTCACGATCCTCCGGATGCTCCTGGTGCCGGTCCTCGTCGGCGTGTCGCTGCGCGTCCCCCGCCAGCCGTCGCTGCAGTGGGCGGTGCTCGGTCTCGTGGCCTTCATGGGGTTCACCGACGCCCTCGACGGGATCCTGGCGCGGGTGCTCAAGCAGCGCACCGCCCTGGGAACGTTCCTCGACCCGCTCGCGGACAAGCTGTTCCTGACCGCGGGGATCGTGCTCGTGGCGTGCCCGTTGTGGCCCGGGGGGGGGGGAGTTCCCGTGGCGCGGATCCCCGATTGGGTCCCGGTCGTCGTCATCAGCCGCGACGCGTTCATCGGGATCGGCAGCGCGGTCATCTACATGATGAACGGGAAGATGGCGATCCGGCCCCGACTCGTCGGAAAGCTGACGACCTGCGCCCAGATCGCGCTCCTGGTCGGCGCGCTGATCCCGGCGTTCCCCGCCCCGGCGCTGCACGCCCTGCTCGTCGCGATGCTGGTCTGCACCGTCGCCTCCTGGGCGGTGTACATGGTCGAGGGGCTCCGGCAGCTCCCCCGCGGGGGGTGACCCCCGCTTGGTGCTTCTCGCCTCTCGCCTCGGGCGCATACAATGCCGCCCCGATGCCGCTCTCGAAGATCGAAGACGTCCTCGACGCCCTGCGCGCGGGGCGCATGGTCATCCTGGTCGACGACGAGGATCGGGAGAATGAGGGAGACCTCGTCATGGCCGCCGAGAAGGTCACTCCCGAGGCGGTCAACTTCATGACGCGTTACGGCCGAGGGCTCGTGTGTCTCACCCTGGAGGCCGAGCACGCCCGCCGCCTCGACATCGCCCCGATGGTGGAACGGAACACGGCGCATCTCGGGACGAACTTCGCCGTGTCGATCGACGCCGCATCGGGCGTCTCCACGGGAATCTCGGCGGCCGACCGCGCGCGCACGATCCTCGATGCGATCCGGCCCGGCGCCGCGCCGGAGGATCTGGTGCGGCCCGGCCACGTCTTCCCGCTGATCGCGAAACCGGGGGGGGTGCTCCGCCGTCCCGGGCAGACGGAAGGGTCGGTCGACCTCGCGCGCATGGCGGGGCTCTCCCCCTCCGGGGTGATCTGCGAGATCCTGAACGAGGACGGCACGATGGCTCGTATGGCGGACCTTGAGCGGTTCGCCGAGCACCACGGCCTCCCGATCTATACGGTCGCCGATCTCATCCGGCACCGGCGCGGATCCGAGGATCTCGTCCAGTGGATCAGCACGGCGCGCCTGCCGACCGCCTACGGTCCCTTCGAGTGCCATGCGTACCGCTCCACGGCGAGCGGACGCGTGCATGTGGCGCTGACGCGAGGGGCATGGGCCCCGCTCTCGCGTCGGGCGACCCCGCCGTCCGACCAGCCCGCCCTGGTGCGCGTGCACTCGGAGTGCCTGACGGGGGACGCCTTCCGGTCGTCGCGCTGCGATTGCGGCGCCCAGCTGGACGCGGCGCTCCGGAGCCTCTCCGAAGCCGGGGATGGCGTGCTCCTGTATATGCGGCAGGAGGGGCGCGGGATCGGCCTCGAGAACAAGATGCGGGCGTACGCCCTGCAGGATGAGGGGCTCGACACGGTCGAGGCGAACGAGCGGCTCGGGTTCAAGCCGGACCTGCGGGATTACGGCCTCGGCGCGCAGATCCTGTCGGACCTCGGGGTCACGCAGCTGAGGCTGATGACGAACAACCCCGGCAAGTACACGGCGCTGGAGGGGTACGGGCTGCGGATCGTGGAGCGTGTCCCGCTGCAGGTCGGCCGGACCGCGGAGAACGGGCGATACCTCGACGCCAAGCGCGAAAAGATGGGGCACCTCCTGTGATCCCCCCCGCACCCGTCCCGGGCGGCCGGAGCGCCATCGATCCCCCCGCGACCAGCGGGGCATCCGCCGTTCGGGCCGAGCCCGTTCGGGCCGCGCCGGCGCCCGCTGCAGCGCCCCGGCCGGACGCGGCCGAGTCGGTCTCCCTCCTGCGCCGGATCGCGCAGATGCTCTCCGAGGCATCCCCGCAGGCGGCCGAGGAGGCGTTCGGGCGGTTCCTGACCGCCGCGCTGGAGAAGCGCCAGCAGTCGCAGGACCGTTCGCAAGGGGCGCAGGCGGTCCTGGGGCTCGACGACCTCCGCGGTCGCGTCGTGGACGATCTCTGGAACCGCCTGAAGGACCGCCTCGACCGGCACGAGCGGGACCTGCGCGCCAGCGTCGAAAGGCTCGTGGACAAGCGCCTGGATCTCATTCTGCAGCGCCTTCTCCACTCCAAGGAGTGGGGGACGCAGGTCGTCGCGGTCGCCCGCGGGGAGGCCCAGGCGGTCCGGAAGGATCTCGAGCGGATCCTGGAGAAGCAGCGCCCCTCCGGGGTCCCCGCGGAGGTCGAGAGCGCGATCGACGATCTCCTGACGTCGACGGCGCTCTCCGATCGGGTCGAGGCGATCGTGCAGCGCGCCGCGTCTGCGTCGAAACCCGCCGCGCAGCCGACGCCGGAGGAGGTGCTCCGGAAGGCCGTGTCCGACCCCCGCTGGGGCGAGGAGGTCGCGCGCAGGGTCGAGGCGGCCGTGCGCGAGCGTCTTCCCGGCGCCGTCGCGGAGACGGTTGCGGCGACCGTCGCAACGTCCGTCGCAGCGGCCATGGCGGAGAAGGCTCGCGCGGAGCCTCCCGCGGCGCCCCCGCAGCCGACGGCCCCGGTCGTCATGACGGAGCCCGATCCGGAGGCGCTCCATGCCGCCATGATTTCGGTCGTCGGCGGTGCGCTGGAGGGGTTCGATCTCGACGCGCGGGTCTCCCAGGCGCTTGGGAGGCTCGACCCGTTCGCCGCCCCGCGCCGGGCTCTTGAGGATCTACCGGGCCGCGTTGCACAGGAGGTTCGCAGCGCGATCCATGAGGCGGGAGTGGTTTCCGTCCCGGACGATGCGTCTCCTCGCGCCCCCCTGGACGATTTCGAACATCTCCTGCGCGAGCGCCTGGTCAAGGCGATCGGCGAGGCGGTCGAGGCGTTGAAGCCCTGAGTCCGCGCATCCCGCGTCGCGCTCCGGAATGAGAATCGATTTCCTCCCCTATGGTCCAGTCGACGGCGTCACGCGCCTGTCGCGGGATCTGCTGGAGGGGCGGAGTCCGGGTTTTCCGCCCGCCGGGGAAACGTGCGCGACGCGGCTGGAGGAGATCGTGCGCCGGGCGGGGACGCTCCCGGCCCCCTCCGCGGATCGCGCGCGGATCGCGGAGGCGGCCTGCGCCTACCAGGAGAGGATCGGCGCGCCCTCCGAGGCTGGCGATGCGGCCCGCTTGCTCACGGAGGCGCGCGCCGCGGTCGTCGCCGCGGGCCAGGGTCCGGGGCTCCTCGGGGGGCCGGCCATGGCCGTGTACAAGGGGCTTTCCGCCGCGCTCTTGTGCCGGCGCCTGGCGCGCATCGATCCCTCCCGCACCTGGATCCCCGTCTACTGGAACGCCTCCCAGGATCACGACGCCGGGGAGCATGACGCCGCCCATGTCGCCGTCGGTGGGGAGGTGCGCACGCTGCGCGCGGGGATCGCCACCGGCGGGCATCCCCTGGAGACGGTCGTTCCCGGGACTCTCGCGGGAAGGGTCGTGGAGGCGTTTCTGGCGCTCCTTCCGAACGACGAGGCGCGCGGCCGGGCGCGCGCGGTGTGCGAGCCCGGGTCCCCGGAGGTCGCATGGGGCGAATGGACATCGCGGATCCTGACGCGCCTGCTGGGGCGGTTCGGACTTGTCGTCGTCGAGCCGCGGATCTGGGACGGGCCCGCCCGGCCTCTGCTGGCTCGCGCGGCCGCTCAGGCGGCGGACATCGAGGGACGCATCGCCTCACGGTCGCAGGAGATCCAAGCGGCGGGGTATGAACCCTCGGTCGGCGCGGCGCCGTGCCGCGTCTTCGGCGTCTTTCCGTCCGGTCGCAGGCGCCTCGCCCCGCTTGAGGCGCTTCCCATGCGCCTCTCGCCCGACGTGCTCCTGCGGCCGGTCGTGCAGGGGGCGCTCCTTCCCGTGGCCGCGCAGGTGTCGGGCCCCTCGGAGATCGCGTACGGGGTCCAGGCGACGGCGTTGTTCGAGGCGCTCGGCGTCGCCGCCCCCGTGCTGGTCCCTCGCATGAGCCTGACGCTCGTCGACGGCCGCATGGAGCGTGTGATGCGGCAGTTCCGCCTGACGGCGCAGGAGTGCGCATCGCCGGACGCGGATGCCGGAGCGATCGCTCGACCGTTCGTGGATCCGTCGCTCGCCGCGGACCTCTCCACGGCCCGGGAGGCGGTCGACGGCGGGATCGGTCGGATCGAGGAGCGGGCGCTGGGGATCGACCCGGCGCTCGAACGGGCGTTCCGGAAAGGGCGGGCGCGGATCGAGCGCGAGATGGAACGGCTCGGCGAGCGCGCCGCGGAGGCATCCCTTCGCGAGCGCGGGCACGATCCCGGCCAGCTTCGGTTCCTCTTCTCGATGTTCCGTCCCGGCGGCAAGCCCCAGGAGCGTGTGCTCAACTACCTCTCCCTGTGGGCGTGCCGCGACGCGGACCTGACCGACGCGATCGCCTCCGCGGCTGATCCGATGGAGGCGAGGCACCAGGTTTTGTTTCTTGATTGAACTGCAAATCGCGGGGACGTCCCTGTCCCCGCGATTTGCGTCTCGCTCCTCGGGCAGAGCCCTCGTCGCGATGCTCGCTTCGGGACACCCCGCGCCGCTCCGCCATATCGTTTGGCGCGGGGACCCGGTCCCTCCGCTGCGCCCCCGCGCGCA
>JACQRN010000011.1 GCA_016206515.1 Planctomycetota bacterium
CCCCCCGCCCCCGGCGAGGCGCGCATCGTCGTCTTCGTCCCGGACGACCCCCGCCTCGACGCGCGCCACGTAGGGATTCTCGACGGGACGGTCCTGCGCCACGCCAGCAGCGAGGCCGGCCGCGTCGTCGAGGTGCCGTTCCAGGACTACTGCGCGGGGCGACGGTGGTTGCGGGGGATCATCGTGCTGCGGGTGCGGGAGCCGTAGACCTCCGCGCATTTGCCGGGCGAACAATCATCGTGTACACTTCTGTAGTCCGAAAGGGGAACAAATGAGATACGTCAGCGTCAGGGAACTGCGCAACCGGGCCGCCAAGGTCTGGAGGGTCCTCGAGGAGGACCAGGACCTCGTCATCACCTCCAACGGCAAGCCGGTCGCCCTCCTGACCTCCGTGTCGGAGGACAGCCTGGAAGGGCGCATCGCGGCCCTGCGCCGCGCCCGGGCCGCCGCCGCCGTGGAGGCGATCCAGGAGACCTCCGCGCGCGAGGGCCGCTCCACCCTCCCCCCTGCAGCGATCGACGCCGAGATCGCGGCGGCGCGCAAGGGCCGCCGCCGGTGAGGATCGTCCTCGACACCAACGTCCTGGTGTCGGGACTCCTCTCCCCCTACGGACCGCCCGGCGAACTCGTCCGCATGGCGGCCGCCGGCCGCCTGATCCTCTGCCACGACGCGCGGATCCTCGCGGAGTACCGGGAGGTCCTGGCGCGCCCGAAGTTCGGCTTCGACCGCGAGCACGTCGACGCAGTCCTCGTCCAGATCCACGCCGCCGGCGAGGCGGTCGCCGCTGGCCCCCTGCCGCGCCGCCTCCCGGACCCCGACGACGAGCCGTTCCTCGAGGTGGCGCTCGCCGCCGGCGCCGCGTGCCTGGTCACCGGCAACCTCCGGCACTTCCCCGCCGCCGCCCGCTCCGGCATGCGCGTTGTATCTCCGGCGTGGTGCGTGGAACGCATCAGGCGGGAACGATAGTTCGATACTCCGGGGTGGGCCGGCGGCAGGACCCGGCGGCGCCCTTCGACACGCAAGTCGATGGGTTCACAAACGCTCCGCCCGCGGATCCAGCGCGTCGCGCAATCCGTCCCCCAGGAAATTCAACGCCAGAAGCGTCGCGGCCAGGACCCCGCCGGGAAAGACGATCACCCACCAGCGCGGGTCGACGGGGTTGACCTGCCGGATCCCGTCGGCCATCAGCATCCCCCAGGAGACCTCGTCGGGGGGGCGGGCGCCGAGACCGAGGAACGACAGGAACGACTCGAACAGGATCACGCGGGGGATCGTGAGGGTGAGGTAGACGACGACCACGCCGGCGAGGTTCGGCAGGAGGTGCCGGGCGAAGATCGCGGGGCCGCGAGCGCCCAGGGAGCGCGCGGCCTGGACGAAGTCGGCGTTCCGCAGCGACAGGACCTGCGCCCGGACGATCCGCGCGGGGTTGAGCCACTGCGTGGCGCCGAGGGCCAGGAACAGGAGAAGCAGGGACCGATCGAACACCGACACCAGGAAGATCACCAGGAACATGTACGGCATGGAGTCGACAAGATCGACGAACCGCATCATCGCCGCGTCGGTCCGCCCGCCGTGCCACCCGGCGTGCGCCCCGTACAGGACGCCCAGCGAGAGCGCCACACACGCCGACACGACGCCGATCCCCAGGGACAGGCGCCCGCCCGCGAGCACGCGAGCCATGACATCGCGCCCGAGGGAATCGGTCCCCATCCAATGCGCCTCCGAGGGGGGACGCAGCTTGCCAGCCAAGTGGATCGCCTTGAAGTCGGCGCGGGGCGTCTCGACCCATCCAGCCCCCGCGCAGACGCAAACCAGCAGGGCAAGGAAGACCGCCGAGGCCGTCGCCGCACGGTCGCGCCGCAGACGCGCGAACGCGCGTGTCCAGGGCCCCGGCGTTGCGGTCATGCGCGACCCCTCGAACGTGGGTCGATCCAACCCCGTAGCGCGTCGGAGAGACCATTGAACACGAGAATCGCGACGAGATAGACCACCATCGTCCCGAGCGCGAGGAACGGGTCGCGGTTCGACGCGGCGTTGACGAAGTGCAGGCCGAGCCCGGGGATCGCGAAGATCGACTCGATGACAACCGACCCGGTCAGGATCATCGCCGCGGCGGGGCCCAGGTACGCCGCCACCGGGACGAGCGCGGGCTTCAGGGCGTGCGTAAAGAGGACGTCGCGCTCCCGCATCCCCTTCGCGCGCGCGGTGCGGACG
>JACQRN010000149.1 GCA_016206515.1 Planctomycetota bacterium
CGAGCCGCGCCTCACGCGGAACGAGGAGGAGCGGACAACCACCCGGACCTGGACCGTGGGGAGGACGGGACGGATCGAGCGGGAGCCCGCGCAGCCCCCCCTGCGCGAGATCGGCCCGACCCTCCAGGTCTCGACGTACGCGACCTGGCAGGAGTTCGGGACCTGGTACGCGAACCTGATCCGCCACCAGTCCGAGCCGGACGACGCGATCCGAGCGAAGGTCGAGGATCTGACGCAGGGGTGCACGAACGAACAGGAGATCCTCCAGGCCCTTTATGGATTCGTCGCCAACGGGATCGAGTACCGGGCCTGGGAATTCGGCATCCACGGCTGGAACCCGTACACCGCGTCGCAGGTCCTCTCCAACGGGTTCGGGGACTGCAAGGACAAGGCGAACCTCCTGGCGACGATGCTCCGCCTGAAGGGGATCGACGCGTGCCCGGTCCTGATCCATTCCGAGGAGGAGGGGAGGGCGGAGGAGGACCTCACGCTCCCGCTCATCGAGCACTTCAACCACTGCATCGCCCGCGCGCGTCTGGCGGACGGGCGGACCCTCTGGCTCGACGGCACGGCGCAGGACCACCCCTGGGACGCCCTGCCCGACATGGACCAGGGGGCGACGGTGTTCGTGGTCACGCCGGACGGCGGCTCGATCGAGCGCCTCCCCGAGCGCGCGGCGGCCGACTGCGCCTGCGAGGCGAGCTTCGACGCCGTCGTCGGGGAGGATCTCGCCGCCGTCGTCGAGGTGCGTATCCACGCCACCGGAACGCGCGGCGCGATCCTGCGCAACGTGCTGAACGTCGAGGGGCACCGCCAGGAGATCCTGGAGAACCTCCATGGACGCCGCTTCCCCGGGTGCCGCGTCGAGCTCGGCGCGTTCCCGGATCTCGACGACCTGTCGGCGCCGGTGGACCTGCGGTATACGCTTCGCATCCCGGGGTTGCTGCGGCCCGATGGCCCCTCCCGCTGGCGCCTCCCGCTGCTCGAGGACTTCTTCCTCATGGACACGTTCTCCGATATGGCCCAGCTCCCGGACCGCGAGCACGACCTGCTGCTCGGCCCTCCGTGGCAGTCGACCACCGCTGCGACGGTCCGCCTCCCCCCTTCCCTCTCGTTCGCCTCCCCGGGAGCGTGCGCGGAGATCCTCGAACCGGCCGCGGAATGTCGCCTGACGCGCGAGACGCCCTCTCCGACGCTGCTTCGCATGGAGCAGAGGGTCTCCTTCCTCGCATCGCGCATCCGGCGCGGCGACTACGCCGCGTTCCGCTCCGCCTGCAACCGCGCCGACGAGGCCCGGCGAGCGGAGCCGGTGATTGAAAGGGCGAGGGCGGAATGAGGGGCGTCCGGCGTCCGGCGCCTGCCCTGAGCGCAGTCGAAGGGTCCTGCATCCTGCTGGCGGCCGTGGTTGCGGCGTCCGCCGCGCACGGGGACGGGGCCGACCCGCGCGCCGAGGTGGTCGTGGCGCTCGCGGGACTGTCGGGGGATCCGGAGGCGAACGCCGCTTCCCTGCTCGACATCCTCGAGCGCGATCCGGGGCATCCGCTGGCGGATCTTGTCGTGTCGGGACTCGCGCGCGAGGCGAAGGAACCGCTGACCCCCGCCCTGACGGGGCGTATCCGTGCCGCGCTGGATCGCTTCTGCGCACAGGGCGGCGCGGAAGCGTTCGCGGTCCTGTCGGCCCGGCTTCTCCTGACGCAGATGCTCGTGGCCGCGGGGGATTGGCCGGCGGCGCGCGGGAGCGCCGCGCTTGTCCCCTCCCTGCAGGGGGGACGCGTCATCGGGCCGTTCGGCTCGCTCGATTCCCTTGCGTTCTACCGCGCGCATCCGCCCGAGGCGGAGACGGACCTGGGCGCCGCCTACCCCGGCACGCTCCGGTACCTGCCGGACGCGGACCCGTGCCGCTGGGTCTCCCCGGCCCCCTCCCCGTACGCGCCGACGATCCGCATCGGGGGGGCCTGTCCCGCCCTGCCCGGCGGCGTCTATTACGCCCTGGTTCAGGTCCGCTCGCCGATGGTCCAGCAGGCCCTGCTCACCGTCGCCGGCGGCCGGACGGCGGTCCGGGTCAACGGCGTCGATCTGGCGTCGGTCGATCCCGTCCTGCGCCGGACCGGGACCGTGCGCATCCCGTTCCAGCTCGAGGCGGGGTGGAACCGCATCCTGGTCAAGTTCCAGTCGGTGCGACTTCTGACCCTGCTGACGGATCTCGACGGCCGGCCCCTGGACGCTCTCCGGTACGAGACCGGCGTGGAGATGCATCCCCTTCCCGGCGCCGCGTCCCCCCGCCTGGGGGCTTCCGCGCGCGACGGGCTCTTCCGCGCGCGCGCGGCCGTGGCGGGGGCTCCCGACGACGGATGGGCGCTCGCCGTGGCGGGACTCCAGGAAGCGGTCGACGGAACGGCGCCCGAGGCCGCGTCCTTCCTCGAGAAGGCCGTCGGGTGCCTCCCCTCGGAGCCTGCCCTGCGCATTCTGCTGGCCCGGCAGTGGCCCCAGTCGCCCCACCTCCCGTCGCAGGAGGCGCGCGTCCACTCCCGCTCGGCGTACGAGGAGGCGCTCCGGCTCTCCCCGGACGCCCACGCGGCCCGCCTCGCCCTGGCCGGGATGCTCGCCGAGGACGGCCGCCATCGCGAGGCGATCGACGCCCTGGACGAGATGCTGCGCCGGAGCCCGGACCATCCCGGCGCGCTCCGCCTGCGGCTCCGGATCGCCGCGGGCCAGGAAGGGTGGCAGGCGCAGGCGATCGAGGACGCGCGCCATCTCGCCCGGGTCCTCCCGTCCGATCCGGCGGCGCGATCGGTCCTGCGCTCGGACGCGGAGCGGCACGGGGATCTCGCCGCCGTCGAGGCGGACCTGCGCGCGCACTGCGCCTCCTCCATCGAGGATCTTTCCCTTCTCTACGGGCACCTGCGCCGCCACCGGCGGGAGGAGGATGCGTTGGCCCTGCTCGACTCCCTGCGCGAGTCGGACCCTGGCGATCCCGACTGGGAGGTCGAGCGCGCCACGCTGCTCGACGCCCTCGGCCGGACGGAGGAGGCGTGCGTCTGCCTCTCGGCTGCCCTCGGGGCGAACCCCTGCCTGCCCCACCTCCACGCGCGAGCCTCCGACCTGTTTTTGCGATGGGGCGACAAGGAGCGTGCCTCGGCCGCCGCGCGGCGTGCGCTGACCCTCGACCCGTCGCAGCTCGAACTGCGGCGTCGCCTCCGCTACCGGCAGGGGGACCTCGACCGCTTCTGGGAGCCGTACGGCGCGGACGCGCCCTCCTTGCTCGCCTCCGCGCCGAACCGTGGGAGCTTCCCGGATGCCCCGACGCTGGCGCTTCTCGACGAGACGGTTGACCGGCTCGAACGGGACGGCGCGATGACGCGCATCACCCACCGGCTCGTCCAGGTGCTCGACGACCGCGGCCGGTCGCTGCTTCAGGATCTTCCGATCGAGGGGGAGCCCCTGGTCGTGCGCACGCACCTTCCCGGTGGCCGGTTCCTCGAGCCCGTGCGGATCGCCTCGGAGGGGTCGTACACCATGCCGGGGCTCGAGCCCGGCGCGGCGATCGAATACCTGTTCCGGGAGGACAAGGCGGGATCGTGGAACGGGGCGTTCCAGGCCGGCCTCTTCTACTTCCAGGACTTCAACTTCACCGAGCCTCTCCTGCTGTCGCGCTACGTCCTCCTGCGCCCCGCGGAGATCCCCTCCCCCGTCACCGCGGTCCACCTCGAGCAGCTCGGGGACGCGCTTTCGTACCGCGAGGAACCGCGCGACGGATGGATCGCCCAGATCTGGGAGGTCCGCAACCAGAAGAGGCCCAAGCGTGAGGCGAACCTCCCCCCCGTCGACGAGTTCCTCCCCCACCTGATCATCGGGACGGTCCGGACGTGGGAGGAGATCCTGACCGGGGAGGCGGAAGGGCACCTGCGCGGGGCGCACCCCTCCCCGATCGTCGCCGACTGGGCCGCGGGGGTGATCGGCGACACGCCGCCGGGATCTGTCGAGCAGGCCGCAAGCCTGTACCGCGCGATGGCGGAGCGGATCCAGGACGGATCCGTCGGCGAGGCGACGCACATCCTCTTGTCCGGGCAGGGGGAGCGCCTGGTCCTGCTGAAGGCCGCCCTCGAGGGGCGTGGAATCCCCTGTGATTGGGTCTTCGCCCGGCAGAGGCCGGAGGATTCGGAGGCCGGGCACCTTCCCCCGTTCCCCGCCCCCGGTCATTACCGCGTGGCGCTCCTGCGGCTGCGCGGCGAGGGGGGGCGGCCGGACACCTGGATCGACGGCCGGTGGCGCGCCCTCCCTTTCGGCCAGGTCGCCTCCGATGTCGCGGGGATGGACGCCTTCGTGGTCACGCCGCAGGGGGCCGTCCCGGTCCGGGTGCCGCCCGGGCGGTTCGAGGACGTCCTGTCGTCCCAGGTCGTGGATCTCCGTCTCCAGCCCGACGGCAGGGGGGCCGGCTCGCTGACCTGGTCCGAGCCGGGGGCGGCGGGAGCGGGGATCAAGGAACAGATGTTCCAGGCCGAGCAGTCACAGAGGCGGCGCTGGTTCGATCAGTACCTCAACGGATGGTTTCCGGGGGCGAGCGCGACCGGCGCGGAGCCATCCCTGCCGGGGATCGGGGACTGGGGCGCCCCCTGGCAGGCCCATCTCGATTTCGGGATCGCCTTGTTCGCGGCGCAGTCCGCCCCGGGCGTGCGGGAATGCGCCCTGCTCCTGCGGAACTGCGACCTCGTGAAGACATACGGCGCGCAGCCCGACCGGGACTACCCCCTCGTCGTCGGGGAGATCCGCCGGGAGGACCGGGTCGCGCTCCGGCTCCCGGCGTCCTGGCGTCCCGAGGGGGACCTTCCCACGACGACGCTGGCGACCCGCTTCGGCGTCGTGCATCTCAATGCCGCCTGGGACGCGGAAACCAACACCCTCATGATCCGGCGCCTCGTCGACATCCCGGCCCAGCGCGTCGCCCCGGGCGACTTCCTGGAGTTCCTGCGCTTCGCGCGGGCGGTCGACGTCGCCGAGACGGCGCGGATCCGGCTATTCGTCCCATGACCGACGCGCCCCACGGCCTCCTGCGCGAGGGTCCCCCCCGCCTGACGGTCGAGGGGGCGCAGTGCATCCTCCAGGCCGCGATCGCGAAGGCGCGCGAGGTCGGGGTCGACATGGACATCGCCGTCGTGGACGACGGGGGGCACCTCGTCGCGTTCGCGCGGATGGACGGGGCGAAGATCACCTCGATAGACATCGCGATCAACAAGGCGTTCACATCCGCCTGCACACGCCTCCCGACCCATGCCTACACGGCGGCGGGGGGAGCGGGCGGGCCCGCCTTCGGGATCCATGCCTCGAACGGGGGGCGGTTCACGATCTTCGGCGGAGGGGTTCCGATCCTCCTGAAGGGCGCCTGCCTGGGCGCCGTGGGGTGCAGTTCCGGGACCCCCGAGCAGGACCGCTCCGTCGCGGAGGCGGGGATCCAGATGCTCCTCGGCGCGCTGGCGTGACGCTGGGTCCCTTCCGGAACGTCCCCCTCCCCGGGATCGGCTCGGTCCGCGTCCTCGACCTGCCGGGCCCGTCCGGCGCCGTGCCGGCCATGGCCGTTCCGGCCGTGTTCGTGCACGGCCTCGCGGGGGTCATCGAGAACTGGGAGAGGACGATCCCCGCGGTC
>JACQRN010000151.1 GCA_016206515.1 Planctomycetota bacterium
GACGGAGACCTTCCGACGCCTCGCCGAGCGGAACATCGAGACGCTCCGGGAGTCCGGCGCGAAGACGGTCCTGGCGACCTGCCCGGAGTGCTTCCTCTCCCTGTCGAGGCTGTACCCGTCGGTGGGGAAGCTCCCCTTCGAGGTCCGCCACTTCTACGACTTCCTTCTCGAACACCGTGGCCGGCTCGCGTTCGGCCCGGGGGGGGCTGCGGTCACGTTCCACGACCCGTGCCGCCTGGCCAAGCACCTGGGGATCCACGACACCCCGCGCGACCTCCTGGCGATGGCCGGAGCGGACCTACGGGAAATGCCACGCAGCCGCGAGCGCTCCGTCTGCTGCGGCACGTCGGGCTGGTCGAACTGCGGCCTGGCGGCCAAGACGCTCCAGCGCGGCCGCCTGGAGGAGGCCGTCGCGAGCGGGGCGCGGACGCTCGTCACCGCGTGCCCGAAGTGCCGGATCCACCTCTCCTGCGCCAACCACGATGAGAAGCGGGATCTCCGGATCGTCGACCTGGTCGAGTTCCTCGCGAACGGGAGGAAGACATGAAGAAAAAGCGCGCTCCGGAGGGACAGGCCGAGGCCCGGATCGCCGAGGCGATCGTCGAGGAGCATCGCATCATCCGGCGCACCCTCGACGAGGTCCATGCGATCCTGAACGCCGAGCCCGGCGCCGCCGCGCGCGAGCGCGCACTGGCGGGGGCGGGGGCGGTCCTGGGGTACCTGCGGGACCTGCTGGGGCACCATTTCGAGGTCGAGGAGAAGCATGGCCTGCTCGAGGACCTGGTCGCGTGCGAGCCGCGGCTCCGGAGCGCGGTGCGGGAACTGTACGACGAGCACACCGACCTGCGGGAGAGGATCGGGGCGATCTGCCGCCTCGTTGCGCCCCCGCACGCCGCGGCGGGAGGGGATCTGGAGCGCCTGCGCAGGGATTTCGAGGCGTTCCGCCTCGCGCTCCTGGAGCATGAAGAGAAGGAGAACGATTTCATCTCCGAGGTCTACAACATGGACATCGGCGGTGGCTGAGGAATCTCGGCTCCTGGGGATGCCGGAGTCTCGAAAAACGGGAAGAATTCGCGCCCGGCGAAATATTCCGCATCCCGCGCATGAGGGAGGGAGGGACGGATGGACTGGAAGGTGGCGGGGGCTGCGTTTGTCTCGGTCTTCCTTGCGGAGCTCGGTGATAAGACCCAGGTGATGACGATGACGCTCGCCGCCGGGTCCCGTGGGGCGCTCCCCGTGTACATGGGCGCAGCAGGGGCGCTGCTGCTGTCGACGGCCCTCGCGGTCGCCCTCGGCGGTGCGATGGGACGGGCCTTCCCGGCGCTCCTGGTCCGGCGGGTGGCTGGAGCGGTTTTGGTCGTGATGGGGGCGTGGCTGTGCCTGCGGAGGGGTCCGGCGTAGCGCCAGCGCCTCTCCCCGTGCGGAGCGTCGTGAGCCCCGCGGTACGGAAGTTGCTGTCATTCACTCGCTCCATGCCTGCCGCCAGCATGTGGAAGGGGAAGAGTCCGGAGGAAGTGCTGGATCTTTGCCGGACCTGGATCGAGGACCCCGCCTACCCGACGGTCAGGCGCTGGCGGGAAGGCGGCGGGAAGGTGCTGGGCCACTTCCAGGTCTACTTCCCCGAGGAACTCGCGCACGCGGCGGGGATGCTGCCGGTCAAGATCCGGGGGGCCTCGATCGAGGCGCGCATCGCCGACTCCCGCTTTGGATCCTACCTGTGCTCCGTCATCAAGACCTCGCTCGAGCTGGCCATGAGCAAGGGGATCGTGCTGGACATGTTCGTCACGCACCCCATCTGCGACGCGGCGCGCAACCTCGGCGCCATCTGGGGGCGCAACTTCCCCTATCCCTGCCAGATCCTCTACCTGCCGCAGAACGCGAACTCCCGCCACGCGGCCAGCTATCTCCGGGACGAGTACGAGCGCCTCCGGGGCGACATCGCCTCGGTGGCCGAGCGCCCGATCACTGACGAGGCCCTGCGAGGGTCCATCGCCGTCTTCAACGAGAACCGGCGCCTGATCCGGAGGCTCTACGAGATCCGCCGCGAACGGCCGTGGCTGCTGTCCGTTCACGAGTCCGCCGTCCTCACGGGCGTGGGCGGGGTCCTGCCGCGCGAGGAGCACAACGGGATCCTCTCCTTCCTCCTCCCCTGGATCGAACGCCGAGCGGCGCGACCGCAGGACAAGATCCGCGTGGTCCTGGTCGGCGGGTTCTGCGAGCAGCCGCCCCTCGACCTGCTCCGGGTGATCGCCGAGACCTGCTACGTGGTGGACGACGATCTGATGGTCGGGCTGCGCTGGATCCTGGAGGACGTCCCCACGCCAGGTGACCCGCTGGCGAACCTGGCGGAGGCGTACCTGGAGAAGTCCGGCTACAGCCCCGTCCAGCACGACCTTCGGAAGCCCAAGGAGAAGATGCTGCTCGACAGCGTCCGCGCCGCGAACGCCACCGCGGCGATCGTGGCGGCCGCCAAGATGTGCGAGCCGGGGCTCGAGGACCAGGTCGCCTTCTCGAAGGCGCTGGAGGAGCACGGCATCCCGTACTTCATCACCGAATTCGAGGAGAACATGAGCAGCTACGAGGGGATGGCGATCCAGCTCGAGACCTTCGCGGAAAGCATCCTGTTCTGATGGGGGAGATCGTGCCGTCACCGCCGACCGCGGATCCGATCGTGGGGAGGGGGGCCCAGGAGGGGGCCCAGCTCTTCCGGAAGTGGTTCGCGGACCTCACGACGGCCGCCCAGTGCGGCGAGCGGAGCGCCTACGTGTTCGTGATGGGGAGCATGGCCGAGATCCTGAGGAGCTTCGACCTGCACATGGTCTTCCCGGAGATCAACGCCCTCCAGACCGCCGTGCGCAGGGTCTCCGACGCCTACCTGAACGAGGCGGAGGACTACGGCTACTCCCCGGACATCTGCGGCTACGTGAAGGCCGACGTCGCGATGCAGCTCAAGGGAGGCCGGCATTCCATGGGCACGCTGCCCAAGCCTTCGCTGGCGGTGGTCACCAACGCCTGCAACACCTACATCAAGTGGGCCGAGATCTGGGAGCGCCTGCACGGCACGCC
>JACQRN010000153.1 GCA_016206515.1 Planctomycetota bacterium
GCGCCGTACCGTCCCTGGGCGCGCCACGCGGCGCTCAAGACCTTCCGCGCGGTCTCCAGGGCGTCGGCGGCTGGCATCTCGCGCGTCTCCCCGAGGCAGACGTCGCACGCGCCGCACCCGCTTCCAACAGCGTCTGACGCGCCGCCCGGCGGGTACGGGGCGCCGAAGTGCTCCGACAGCATCCGGTGCCGGCAGACCGGCGCCACGGCATAGCGGCCGATCCCGCGCAGGTGCCGGTCGAGGGTCCTCTGGCGCTCCGGCGAGAGCGGACCGTCGAGTTCCGCGAGCCGCCGGTGGCGGACGAGGTCGGCGGAGGAGAACAGCAGGACGCACTCGGCCTCCAGCCCGTCGCGTCCGGCGCGGCCGGACTCCTGCTGGTAGTGCTCCACCGATCGCGGCGCGTTGGCGTGCACGACGAACCGGACGTCGGACCGGTCGATCCCCATGCCGAAGGCGACCGTGGCGCAGACGACGTCGAGCCGCTCGTGGACGAACCCCTCCTGCACGCGGCGGCGGTCCTCCGGGTCCATCCCCGCGTGGTACGCATCCGCCTGGACGCCCGCCTTGCGCAGGGTCTGGGCGAGCCGCTCCGTCTCCTTCCGGGTCTGGGCGTAGACGATCCCCCCCGCTCGGGGATGGCGGCGGACGACATCGAGCACCTGGGCGGCTTGGTCGTGCCGGGGGAGGGCGCGGTAGCGCAGGTTCGGGCGGTCCGGGTGGCCGACGCAGAGAACCGGATCTCGCAGGGGGATCTGCGCGGCGATGTCGTCGCGCACCTGCGCGGTGGCGGTGGCGGTCAGCGCCATGCGGGCGGCGTGCGGGACGAGGTCGAATGCCTCGGCGAGCCGCCGGTACTCGGGGCGGAACTCATGCCCCCAGTGGGAGACGCAGTGCGCCTCGTCGATCGCCACGAGCCGCAGCCGGTCGGCGAACCGTCCGATCAGGTCGCCTGTCAGGAGCCGCTCCGGGCTGACGTAGAGGAGGCGCGTTTCCCCGCGCATCAGCCGTCGCCAGGCGCCTTCGCGGTCCTCGTCCTCCAGGTTCGAGTGCAGGGCGTCGGCCGCGACCCCCGCCTCGCGCGCGGCGGCGACCTGGTCGTCCATCAGGGCGATGAGCGGCGACACGACGAGGACGAGCCCGGCCCCGACGGCGGCGGGGATCTGGTAGCAGAGCGACTTGCCTCCCCCCGTGGGGAGGACGACGAGCGTGTCGCGCCCGGCGAGCGCCGCCTCGACCGCCTCCCTCTGCAGGGGGCGGAACGTGTCGTACCCCCAGTGGCGGCGCAGGGCCTCTTCGGGCGTCACGCGCCCCACTCTACCTCGTGGGGGCGACAGGGTTCCGCGCACGGTAGGATTCCGCACCGATGGCGGGCGAATACATCTGTTCCCTGGAGAGGATCACGAAGACCTATCCCGGCAGGACGATCCTCCAGGAGATCACGCTCTCCTTCTTCCACGGCGCGAAGATCGGCGTCGTCGGCGCCAACGGGACGGGGAAGTCCACGCTGCTGCGGATCATCGCGGGGGAGGACAAGGAGTTCGACGGGGTCTGCCGCCGCGCCGAGAGGGTCTCCATCGGGTACCTCCCCCAGGAGCCCCGCCTGGATCCCGCCCAGGACGTGCGCGGGAACCTGGAGGAGGGCGTGGCCGCGACCCGGGCCCTTCTGGCGCGCCACGAGGCGATCGGCAAGAAGCTCGAAGGGGCTCTCGATGACGACGCCATGCAGAAGGCGCTCGACGATCTCTCCGCCGTGCAGGAGAAAATCGAGGCGTGCGGGGGATGGGAACTGGAGCACCAGATCGAGGTCGCGGCGCATGCCCTCGGCGTGCCGCCCCTGGACGCCCCGGTCGGGCCGCTCTCCGGGGGAGAGCGCCGTCGCGTCGCTCTTTGCCGCCTGCTCCTGCGTCGCCCGGACCTTCTTTTGTTGGACGAGCCGACGAACCATCTCGACGCGGAGTCGGTGGCCTGGATGGAGCGCCACCTCCAGGCGTACACGGGGACCGTGATCCTGGTCACCCACGACCGCTACTTCCTGGATCATGTGGTCGGCTGGATGCTGGAACTCGACCGGGGCCGCGCTCTCCCGTACGAGGGGAACTACTCGGCGTTTTTGGAGGCGAAGCAGAAGCGCCTCGATACGGAGGAACGCCAGCAGGCCGCTCGCCGGAAGATCCTGGCCCGCGAGTTGGAATGGGTCCGCACCTCCCCCTCGGCCCGCCGGGCCAAGAGCAAGGCGCGCATGGACCAGTACGACCGGCTGCTCGCCCAGGTGCAGGGGTACGACGGGGCGGACGAGGGGATCGAGTTCCGGCTCCCCCCGGGGCCGCCGATGGGAAACAGGGTTCTCGAAGCGAAGGAGGTCCGCAAGGGGTATGGCGGGCGCCTCCTGATCGACGGCCTCACATTCGAGCTGCCGCGAGGCGGCATCGTCGGGATCCTGGGGCCGAACGGCGCGGGGAAGACCACGCTGGCGCGGATGATGATGGGGATCGAGAAGCCCGACGGCGGGGAGATCCGCCTCGGGGAGAGCGTGGTCCCCGCCTACGTGGACCAGGAACGCGAGTCCCTGGACGGGGAGAAGTCGGTCTTCGACGAGGTCTCCGGGGGGAACGACTTCATCGCCTATGGCAAGCGGATGATCCCGGCGCGCGGCTACCTCGCCCGGTTCAACTTCCAGGGGTCCGACCAGCAGAAGAAGGTCGCTGCGCTCTCGGGTGGGGAGCGCAACCGCCTGCAGATCGCCAAGCTCCTGCGGCGCGGCGCGAACCTGGTCCTGCTCGACGAGCCGACCAACGACCTCGACCTCGACACCCTGCGGACCCTGGAGGAGGCGATCACGGGGTTCGCGGGGTGCATGGTCGTCATCACCCACGACCGCTGGTTCCTCGACCGGATCGCCACGCACATCCTGGCGTTCGAGGGGCCCGGACCCGACGGCAAGCCGCGCGTCCGCTGGTTCGAGGGGGACTACCAGGCGTACGAGGCACGGTGCCGGGAGGAAGAGGGGGAGCGGAAGGCTGCGGGGTCCGGTCCCGCGCAGGGGAAGGGGAAGCACAGGAAGTTCGAGGCGTGACCGTCATGCGGGGGAGAGGCCCGCCTCACGGCAGGTCCGCCGCCGTGTCCACGTCCCGGAGCGTCCCGAGGAGGCGATGTGTCAGCCTGAGCCGCCGCATCCGCGCGAGGGTCGTCGCCAGGACGCGGTCCGTGCTCCAGGGGATCCGGTCGAAGACCCTCCCCGCGGGGCGGGAGAGTCCGAGGAGGTAATACCCCCCGTCCCGGGCTGGTCCCAGGACCGCGTCGGCGGCCCGGAGTTCCCGGAACGCCCGGTCGAGGTGACGCGCCGTGAGTCCCGGGCAGTCGCTTCCGATCACGACGATCCGGCGGGATCCCTCCCGCCAGGCGTGTTCGAAGGCCCGGCGCAGACGGTTTCCCAGATCCCCGCCGCTTTGCGCGAGGCAGGGGAGGCGTCTCCCGGGGCCGCTTCGGAAACTCTCCAGGCGCCTGGCGGGGGCGACCCGGATCCGGACGCGCTGGCCCGCCGTGTCCCGCGCGATCGCCAGATCCAGGGTGCGGCGCAGGAGGGACCGGTAGACCGCCAGCGCACGTCGGACCCCGAGATCCCTCGCCAGGCGTGTCTTCACCTTCCCCGCCTCCGGGTACCGTGCGAAGACCAGGAGGGTGTCGGGCGGGGTCGAAGGGAGGCGGGAGGGTTCCCCCCGGCGCCTCAACGGCGTTGCAGGACGCCGTGCAGCGCCTCGACCTGGGTCCGCATCGCCTCGATGTGCGCGGTGTCGGTCGACTGCTTCGACCGCATCGCCAGGACGCACAGCCGGTGGAGGATCTCCACCTTTTGCAGGTACTCCGCGCGCCCCGGTGCCCCCTCCTCGACGGGGGCGACCCGCTGCATCAGGAAGTACTCCACCGCGATCTCCCGCAGGCGATCGGCATGGTGCTCCTTGTTCATCACCCAGCGGACGACCTGGTTGTAGTCCACCGGGGAGGCGGCCGAGAGTTCCACGATCTTCTGCATGGATTTTTCGATGGTTCCAATGTCCTCGCGCATCGACGCCAGGCGCGTCTCGTCGTCGTAGATCCCGCACGGGATCTGGCAGTGGGCCCGCGCGCGGCCCGCCACAGCGCACACCAGGATCGCCGCACCGAGCCCCATCCATCCGATCTTCCGTCCCGTTCCCATCGTTCCCACCTTTCCCGGGCGCATCCGCGCCCGAACCGTCCCGTGTCACCCCACGCCTTCCTCCTTCATCCTATCGGGTCAGGAGACAGACCCCCATCGCGAGGAGCGCGGCCACGGGGAGTGTGATCGCCCATGCCGACAGGATCCCCAGGATGGTCCGCCGGCGCGCGAGGCGGGTGGCCATCCCGATCCCGAAAAGACTGCCGCAGGAGACGTGGGTCGTCGAGACCGGCAGGCCCCATCGTGAGGCGAAGATCACGAGGAAGGCCGTAACGAGATTCGCCGTGAACCCCTGCCCATGGTTCATCGCCGTGATCCGGTGGCTCATCGTCTCGGTGACCCGACGCGCGTGCAGGATGCCGCCGAGCGCGATGGCGATCCCGACCAGGAGGAGTCCCATGGACCGGGGCAGGGCCACTCCCGCGAAGATCAGTACGGCGATCTTCGGGGTATCGTTGATCCCGCGTGCGAAGCTGACCGCGCCGGCACTGAGGAAATGCAGGCGGTCGAGAGTGGTCTGGGCACCGATCCCGGCAACTCGCCCACGGTAGCGATCGAAACACTCCGCCCTCGTGCCGACCTCGACCTGGGGACCGCAGGCGACGGCTGTCGCGATCCCTTCTCGTGCGATGACCTGAACCTGTTCCCCTACGCATAGGCAGGATTCCCGCGTCACCCCCAGCCCTATGCGGCACTTGTGGAGCATCGGGTACAGGGCGAGCGTCCCCGCGAAGGCGACGAAGGGACTGACGAGCAGCGGCACGACGAACCCGCTCCCCAGGGCCGCCAGATGGACCGAGCCCGTCGAGGCGAGCCCCGCCCCCACGAGCGCCCCGGTCAGCGCATGGGTCGTGGAAACGGGAAGTCCAAACCGCGTCGCCAGCATCACCGTCGCCGCCGCACCCAGCCCGACCGCCATGGGAAAGGCCGGATCCAGGAGAGCCGCTTCGTCGACCAGGCCTTGTCCACGGAAGGTATCGACCAGCCTCCCGGCGAGGGAGATCGCGGTCATCGATCCCGCGAACGTGCAGATCGTCGCCCAAGCGAGCGCCCCGCGGTAGGACGCGGTTCCCGTACCGAAGAGCGTCGCGACCCCCTTGGAATTGTCGTTGGCGCCGTTGGCGTAGGCCAACCCGAGGGCCGCCAGGGAGACCAGGACCAGGATCAGCACAGGGTCACCTCCCTCAACAGCACTTCTGCCCGTTCCCGTCGGGCGTGCAGCACGGATCCTCTGCCCGTGCCGCCCGGCCCGGATGGGTCACCACGAACTGCCCCGCGTACGGCGCGTGCGAGAGTTTCGCGGCGGTGTCGGTGCATACCTCCACCGCCGTGCCGCGCGGGAACCAGTGCCCCTCCTCGTCCGAGATCCCCTTGAACGGCCCCTGGTAGATCGCCTGCTGGCCGACGAAGATGCACCCGGTCGTCTTCTCGAACTTGTACCCGCGCACGGTGACCGAGAAGAACCGGTGCCCCTCGACCTCCTTCCAGAACGTCTTCTTGAGGATCCGGAGCCCGTAGAACCCCGCGCGTTCCAGGTAGGCGAGCAGCTCCTCCTCCGTCAGGGCGCCGCTGATGCACTCCCCCCAGAGGCGAGGGTCCCGGCGCTGATGCGCGGGGACCTCCTCCTCGGAGACGATGTCGGCGAGCACGAGCCGCCCGTGGTCCTTCAGGACGCGCCAGATCTCGGCGAAGACGCGCTTCTTGTCCGGAGAGAGGTTCACGACGCAGTTGGAGGTGACCAGATCCACGGAGCGATCCTCCACGGGGACCTGTTCCAGGAACCCCTCGCGGAACTCCACGACGTCGTATCCGAGGTTGCGCGCGACGACCGGCTTGTATTCGTGGGCGACTGCCAGCATCCGGTCGGTCATGTCGACCCCGATCGCGCGACCGGTCGGCCCCACGCGGCGCGCCGCGATGAAGACGTCGATCCCGGCACCGCTCCCCAGGTCCAGCGTCGTCTCGCCCGCGACGATCCCCGCGTCCGCCACGGGCGATCCGCAACCGTAAAACCGCTCGACGACCTCCGGGGGGATATGCGCCAGATCCTCCGCCATCGGCCGCACCGGGCAGCAGAGCGTCTCCTGTGGCTTCTCGGCGGCCTCCCCATAGAAGTCCCGGACCATCTTGCGCGGGGCGTCGATGTCGAAGGAGAGGACGCAGGTCGAGTGGGAGGTCTCCACCTGGCGAGGCGCCTCGCCGGTCGCGCAGGTCACGGCATTCTCCCCCATGCCGGCGAGGATCACCGGCGCGTTGAAGCCGCTCTTCCCGTTGGAGACGAACCGCCCGCGTTCGTCCGCCAGCGATTCCATGGCGCCCATGAACATCGCCTTGTGCAGTTCGCAGTACGGATCGTGGGCACCGAGATGTCCGCCGTAGAAGTAGGCGTGTTCGATATCCCCGCCCCCGCAGAGGAACTTGAGCGGGCAGGATGGGCAGTGCTCCTTGGTCTCGACGGTCGTCTCCCGGAACCGTCGCGCGACCGGGCTGTCCCGCCAGAGCGTTTCCAGGGGGGCGGAGGCGAGGTCCCCGAGGCAGAGCTCGGGGACGTTCGCCATCGCCGCGGAGGGATAGACCTTCCCGTCCGAATAGACGCACAGGCTCGAGACGCAGGCCCCCGCCAGGTCGCGCTTGGTCCCGATCGGCCCCTTCAGTCGTTGTCGGATCGCCTCGTCGTTGTCGATCGTGATCCCGCACGCCTTCGCAACCGCCTTCGCCGCGCGCACGACCTCGATCACCCGCTCGACCGGCGGGGTGAGGTCCCTCCCGCCGCCGTCGGCGCGCCCGCGCTTGTGCAGCCAGAGCAGGTGGTGGTTGTTCACCCCGAGGGACGACAACAGGCGCGTCACATCGGGCACGTCGTGGGCATTCGCCTCCGCGATGGCGGTCGTGACCGTCACCTGCATCCCTGCCGCGACGGCGGCGCGGATCCCCGCGAGCGCCTTCCCGTAGCTGTCCGCGCCGCGGATCGGATCGTTGATCGCCGGCGTGGAACCGTCCAGCTAGATCTGCAGGCGCAGCCGCTTCCGATCGCGCCTCGCCAACTCCCCCATGCGCGCCCCCGGCAGCAGCATCCCGTTGGTGAGGATCGCCAGGTCCGCCTCGGGATCCGCCAGGACGCCGTCGATCAGCTCGAACAGGTCCGGGCGGGCGAACGGCTCCCCGCCGGTGAAGTAGAACCGCTTTGTCCCGAGCGCCCGCGCATCCCGGATGACTTCCAGGACGCGCCCGGTCGGCATCCCGCGGTCCCCGTCGGGTCCCGAGGAGACCAGGCAGTGCCGGCAGGCCAGGTTGCAGGAGTTGTTGGTATGGATCCACAGTTCGCGCAGCGGCTCATCGCGCAGGTGGGCGTCGCGGCCCGCATAGGTCGCGGGGGCGGCAGGCTCGTGGGCGAGGAACTTCTGCCGCAACCCGTCGCGCGCGATCGCATCGACGTGGTGCCATGCCTTGGCGAACTCGTGCCCCGTTGCCGCCGCGTAGTCGGCGACAACCTGGCCGAACCTGCGCGTCCCGTCGAAGCGCTCGAGGATCTCCGTCCCCGCCGCGCCGGTGGCGAACCAGTTGGGCGCCTCGCGATCGACGTGCATCGTGTACCCGTTGATCCGGGCCTTGTCGTGCCGCGTCGCCGCCGGGGGGTGCAGGACCGTGTCGTGCGAAAGCCTCATCGTTCGCCCTCCTGTCTGCCGTTCAGGGACCAGTCGTAGCTCATGTACCGGATGCGGACGCGATCCAGGCGCCCCTCCAGGGAGGACCGGATCGACTCCGGCAGGTACGGACTCAGCGCCCGGACCCGCGCCTCGTCCCCTTCCCCGAAGTCGCCCCCATACCAGTCGAAGATCTTCGACAGGTACAGCGTGGGCGTGCGCCCCTCCTCCAGACGCGCTCCCTTGGTTGGATCGGCGAGGAAGCCCCGCCCGGCGTCGTCGAGTTGCGCATCGAGCCGGTCCGCCTCATACGTTTCACCGCGCAGATCCGGACAGGAGCGCGCCGCGCAGACGAGCGCGAAGTGCGCACGAGGATCGCGATACCGCGGCCGGACGATCTCGTGTTCGATCCGGTTCAGCGTGGTCCTGTGCCCGCCGACCCACCACCGGTCGAGATCCCACGGGTCGGCGAAGACCCCGACGGTCTTCTTGATCCCCTCGACCGGGTAGTGCTCCAGGATCAACTTCAGCGTGAACGCGTTGTAGGCGTTGATCCAGAAGGCCAATTGCCCCTTCTCGCTCAGAGCGTCGGGATCGGCCGCGTTCAGCACCCGCAGGTACTCATCCATTTGCGCCTCTTCCTGTTTCATCCCGGCGTAGTCCACGACGCCATCCCGCACGTATCGCTTCAGGAGCGTATCGAGGATCGCGTGGGAGACGGGGGGGCGATCCGGATCCGCCTCCCCGGATCCGGCAGGGGGGGGGCGCGGGGGCTCGGGAGCGGTTCGGGGCGGCTCCCCGGAAGAAAGGAGGAACGACATCGCTGCGCAGAAGGTGCCGGCGAGCAGGGCGAGCAGGAAGGCGAGTCGGACCCGGCTCATGTCCGCGCCCCCGCGACTGCGCCCGCGCACGGTTCCGGATCGATGGCCATGACGAGTTCGTAGTCCCGCTCGGACGTATCCGGGAGATCGGCCCCGGCCTCGTCCGATCGCGCGAAGCGCCGCGCGCGCCACGATTCCCAGATCGAACGGAACCCCACGAAGCCGAACCCGAGCGTGTAGAGCGCCAGGAACGGCCCGATCAGGTACTTCCCGTGCGATAGATAGAGAAACAGCCCGTATCCGCTGTAGAGCGACATCAGCACCTCGATCAGGAATACGGGGTCGAACGGGAGTCCGTAGACGCAGCGCCCGGCGGCCTGTCCGGGCCCGGCGTTCCGCTTCGGCGTACGCACGAAACCGCTGCGGATCCCGAACAGCGCCTCCAGGACCGCCCGCGTGTTGGAGACCGCGATCCCGGTGCCGATCACGAGCAGTCCGGGCATCCAGAGCATGCGCCGCTTCCAATCCTTGCGGAGCGTCCTCTGCCCGGCGAGGTACAGCGCCGACGGCCCGCAGGTGCTCAACGCGAGGAACGCGACCATGATCCCGAAGGAGAGCGGCGCCGACGGCCCCCGCCAGTGTTGCAGCAGCGGCACGGCCAGAAGCGCCACCGTCAGCATCAGGGGATGGACCAGGTAATGGGTCAGGTGGACCATCGCCTGGAGTTTCACGAAGACCGGTTGCCTGGAGGCGAGGACCTTCCACACCATCTTCTTCGCCGTCTGGATCGACCCCTTCGCCCAGCGTCGCTGCTGGCTCTTGAAGGCGGCCATGTCGACCGGGACCTCGGCGGGGACCTCCACGTCGAGGAGATACTCGATCCACCACCCCGCCAGCTGCGCGCGGTACGAGAGGTCCAGATCCTCGGTCAACGTGTCGGCGTGCCACCCGCCCGCGTCCTCGATGGCGCTTCGCCGCCAGACCCCGGCGGTCCCGTTGAAGTTGAGGAAGAGATTTCCCCAGCAGCGTCCCGCCTGCTCGATCCCGAAGTGGCCGTCGATCGCAAGCGCCTGCGTCCGCGTCAGCAGGTTGGTCTTCTCGTTGACGTGTCCCCAGCGGGTCTGGACCAGCCCGAGCTTCGGATCCACGAAGAACGGCACCGCGCGGCGCAGGAAATCGGGGCGGGGGACGAAATCCGTATCGAAGACGGCCACGAGTTCGCCCCGGGACGCGGCAAGCCCCGCCTTGAGGGCGCCGGCCTTGTAGCCGTCCCGGTTCGCGCGGTGCAGATGCCGGATGCGGAACCCCTGCGCGCGGTACTTGCGCACGAGCCTGTCGACGATCGCGGTCGTGTCGTCCGTCGAATCGTCGAGGACCTGGACCTCCAGTTTTTCCCGCGGGTAGTCGATGCGCATGACCGCCTGCATCAGGCGGCCGACGACGTACCGTTCGTTGAAGATGGGGAGCTGGATCGTCACGCCCGGAAGCTCCTCCTCCCGGACGCGCGAGGCGAACGCTTCCCGGATCCGGTCCAGCCGGTGAAGGTTCTCGCGCCGGCCCCGCAGAAAACTAAAGATCAGGACGTAGCAGTTGGTCCCATAGACGAAAAGCCCCGCAACCGCGATCCAGTAGAGGACGTAGAGCGCCATCATCACGCGGAGCCCTCCATGACCATCCGTTGTGGGGACGCCCTCTCCCCGCCCCGCGCGGGGGCGAGACGCCGCCAGCCGATCCATGCCAGCCACAGGAAGAGCGGCGCGTACTCGGGGATCTTCAGCCAATGCCACTCGACCCACGCGCCCGTATGCCAGATCTCCAGGTGAGGCAGATAGGTCAGCGCGCAGGTCCCGGTGAGCGCGATCCAGCCTGGCCAGGGGAAGAAGCACAGGAGGGGGAGGAGCGCCAGGAGGTACCAGACGTGCACCGTCGGCAGGACGAGCAGGAGCGCCGCGATCAGGAGGGCCGACCGCAACAGCGGGTCGCGCGGTGTTGCGCGCAGCGTCCATGCCAGGATCCCCAAACCGATCAGCGCCATCGCGATCCGGCTCGCGAGCGCCGCGTGCGGGACGCCCGCGCGTTGCAGGGAAAGGAACGCCAGCGCGTGCAGGGAGTCGTTGTAGTGCATCTCCCCGCCGAAACGCCCCAGGGAGCCCAGCATGGCCGCGTCGTCGCCAGCAAAGGGGAGAGTGGCGAGCACGACCAGGACGGGCGGAAGCACGAGGTGTCGGAGGCGCACGCGGCCCACCCATGCGGGGGCGACGATCAGGGAGAACCCCTTCGTCAACACCGAGCAGGTCCAGAGGCCGATCGCGAGCGCGCCATGGCGAGTCGTATCGGCGAAGAAGAAGGCGCCCAGGAGAAGTGCCATGGCGAGCGGTTCATGGTGCCCCTCCAGCGCGACCGCGAGGATGGGAAGCGGATTCCATGCGTAGATCAGGACGCGGTCGGTGCCGATGCCGCGCCCGCGCAGAAGAAGGAGAAGGAAGAGGACCACGATCCCCTCCAGGAAGAGGAAGGAGAGTTTCATGGCCAGAGGCGTGTAGGAGAGCGTCGCGACGCCCCGATGCCAAAGCTGGGCGAGCGGGGGGTAGATCGCCGGCCAGGAAGGGTGGTTGATCCCGGCGTGGTGTGGATCGTTCCGGGCGAGCGCCGCCAGCGCCGGGGCGTCCGGCGCCTGGACGTAGGGGTTGTGTCCTTCCCCCTGGATGCGTCCTTCCCAGAGGTAGCGGTTCATGTCGTCGGAGGGCTGGCCAGGGAGCACCAGCAGGCGGAAACCCAGGCCGGCCGCGAGGATGAATCCGAGGGGGATGCGTGCACGCGTCCCCGCCAGCGTGTGGCGGACCGCCACCCCGTACGCGAGAAATGCGAGCGCATAGAGCGCGACAAAAGGGATCGGATGACGGGCGATCGGATCCAGAAGCCGGATCCCCGACCACGCCATCGCGCCGACAAACGCGCACAAGGCCGGAAGGCCCCAACCCCTGCCCCAGATGCCATAACGGAAGATCGTGAACAGGATTTTGTACCCCGCGCAGAGTGTCCCCTTGAGCGTGCCGGTGATCTTGGAAACGCCGACGCGGCGCCGGTACGAGACGGGAACTTCCGTCGAGCGCAACCCCGCCTGGGCCGAGCGCACCTGCATCTCGACGGTCCATCCGTAGTTGGTGTCCCGCATGCCGAGTTCCCGAAGGGACCGCCAGCGGATCGCGCGGAAGGGCCCCAGGTCCGTGTACCGGACGCCGTGGAGCAGCCGGAGAAGGAAAACCGCCAGGCGGTTGCCCCAGACCGCCTGGGGCAGGAGCGCGCCGGGCTCATGGTTGCCCGACGTGCGGGATCCGATGACGAGGTCGGCCCGTCCCTCCAGGATCGGGGCCACGAGCGACGGCAGTTCCTCGGGGTGATCGCTGTGGTCCGCATCGAGGAAGACGAGGACGTCGGTGTCCGCCACCGCGGCGATCCCCGCCAGGCACGCCGATCCGTACCCGCGGCGCGGCTCGTGGACGACACGCGCCCCGTGCGAGCGGGCGACGTCGGCCGTCCCGTCCGAGGATCCGTTGTCGACGACGATCACCTCATGCAGAAGGGCGCGCGGCAGGTCGTCGAGGACGAGCGCGATCGACCGCTCCTCGTTCAGCGCGGGGATGACGACCGTGATGCGCGCGTCTATCGCGTCCACGAAAGCCACCGCTGGAAGAGTCCCTTCACGAAAGGCGTGAGCCGGGTCCTGCCGTACGCATCGCCGACCTTCTTGATCGCCTCCGCCTGCGTGGGGTAGGGGTGGATCGTCCTGGCGATCGTCCCAAGCCCGAGGCCGCCCACCATCGCGAGCGTCAGTTCTCTGATCATGTCCCCCGCGTGCCGGGCGACGATCGTCGCCCCCAGGATCCGGTCGGTCCCCTTGCGCACGTGCACCTTCACGAACCCGTGGTCCTCCCCGTCGAGGATCGCCCGGTCGACATCGTTCAGTTCCTGGACGAAGGTCGTGACGGGGAGAGCGCGCTCCCGGGCGTCCTTCTCGTACATCCCGACATGCGCGATCTCCGGATCCGTGTAGGTGCACCAGGGGAGGGTCAGGGCGCTCGCCCTGGCCCGCCCCATGAACAGCGCGTTCTGGATGACGATGCGCGCCATGGCGTCGGCCGTGTGCGTGAACTTGTAGGGGAAGCAGATGTCCCCCGCGGCGTAGATCCGCGGATTCGTCGTGCGCAGGCGGTCGTCCACCTTCACGCCCGAGCGCTTGTCGTACTCGACGAGCGCCGCTTCCAGTCCAAGCCCCTGTACGTTCGGCACGCGGCCGACCCCGACGAGAATTTCGTCCACGGCGATCGAGCCCGTGTTCTCCCCCTCGAAGTGGATGGTTTTCCCCGCGGGATTCGCCTCGACACGGGTGACCTTGGCGCAGCAGATCAGGTGTACGCCGTCGCGGACGAACGCCTGTTCCACCCGCCGCGCCGCGTCCGGATCCTCCCGGATCAGGATGTGTCCCGCCCCTTCCAGGAGATGGACTTCCGACCCGAAGCGGCGGAACGCCTGCGCCATCTCGCATCCGATCGGGCCGGCGCCGATCACGGCGAGCCGGCGGGGGAGTCCGGTCAGGGAGAAGACCGTCTCGTTGGTCAGGTAGCCGGCGTCCGCCAGGCCGGGAATCGGCAACGCCGCCGCCCGCGCGCCCGTGGCGATGCACGCCTTGGCGAAACGGAGTTCCTTGCCCGCCACCTGCAGCGTATCGGGTCCGGTGAACTGCCCGTCCCCGAGGAAGAGGTCGATCCCGAGGTCGCGGAAGCGTTTCGCCGAATCGTGGGGGCTGATCTGGGCGCGCAGGCGCCGCATCCGTTCCATGACGGCGCCGAAGTCGACGGAGACCCCGTCCGGCACGCGGACGCCGAACCCCCCCCCCGCATCGCGGACGTCGGCGCAGGCCCTCGCCGCGCGCAGAAGCGCCTTGGAGGGGACGCACCCGACGTTGAGGCAGTCCCCGCCCATCAGGTGCCGCTCGACCAGCGCCACCTTCGCGCCCAGGCCCGCCGCGCCCGCCGCCGTGACAAGCCCCGCGGTTCCGGCGCCGACGACCACCAGGTTGTAGCGCCCGGACGGTTCGGGATGGACCCAATCCGCCGGGTGGACGTTGGACACCAGTGTCCGGTTGTGCGCGTCCTCCGGCTGCAGGGTCACGGTGGCCATGTCAATCGCCCTGGGATGCGGGAACCGCCTCGGCGAGCGCGCGGCGGGCGAGGCGGGTCACGAGCACGGTGACGACAACCGTCGCGAAGAGGCCGACGCCAAAGAGCGTTTTCTGGCCGACGCCCCCCTCCAGGTTTCCGGAGAGGATGTCCGTGAGGCTCTTGGCCGCGGATCCGAGGTACACGAACATCGCCGTTCCGGGCAACATCCCGATCAGGGAGGCGAGCGCGTACTTGCGAAACGGCACGTTCGTCACGCCGTAGGCGTAGTTCAGCAGGTTGAAGGGGAACGCCGGCGAGAGGCGCGTCAGCAGGACGATCTTGAACCCCTGGCTACCCACCGCCTCGTCGATCGCCTTGAACTTCGCGTTCCCGGCGATCCGCGCCTCGATCGACTTGCGCATGACGGTCCTGCCGATCACGAACGCCAGGCAGGCCCCCAGGTTGCTTCCGACGACGACGGCAAGCGATCCCTTCACCACGCCGAAGAGGAACCCCGCCCCGAGCGTCAGGGGCGAGCCCGGGAGGAAGAAGACGCAGGCGATCACGTACATCGCGCCGAGCAGGAAGGGGCCCCACGCGCCCATCTGCTGCACCCACTCCAGGAAGTCGCCCAGACGCTCGTTCATCTCGGTGCCCCGTCTTGGGGCTCCTGCGGGTTCATGCTCCCGCCCAGGCGCTTGCCGCGCGCTGGAGGATCCCGGCGTCGTGCCCCCCGACGGCGCACGCGATGAATCGGGTTCCCGCCGCGATCCAAACCCGCCGGTTCCCGATCGGCTCGTCACCCGGCCCGGCGTCCTCCGTTCTCATGAGCAGCACGGACATCGGCTTGGAGCAGCACGTGTACCGGACGAGCACGGCCGGCTTCCCGTCGACTTCGATGCGGCGGACCCCCTGAAGCCGGACCTCGTGACCCGGGCAGGCCATATCGAGCGCCGCGAGGTCGATCCCGGGGAAACTCTCCCGCAGCAGCGCGCGGACCGATCCGGCGTCCATGGCCACACCCTCGCGAGCGGCTTCGACGCCGGCCTGATGGTGCGCGAGCGCGAGCCGCGCCATCGGGGACGGATCTTTCCGTGTCGCCAGAAACGCGACCCCGACCAGGACAAGAAGCGACGCCGCGATCGCCATCCATCGGAAGGGGAGGATGCGCGAACGGCCCTTTGCGCGAACCCGGCGCTCGACATCCCCCCAGAACGCTCCCCAATCGGGGGTGTCCGAAAGCCCCTGTGCGATCTTCCGTTCGACCTGCTGTTCCTTCCCCAGACGATCCGCGCATTCGGGACACTGCTCCAGGTGGGCGGACATCTCGATCTGCGTCTCCGGACCCAGCTCGGAATCCAGGTAGGCGCCCCAATACCGGACGATCTCCTCGCAACGCATCATCCACCCCCCTTCCGGCCCGCGCCGGCCGCCGCACCCAGCCGTTCCCTCAACTTCCACCGGGCACGATGCAGATGGGTCATCACCGTGCCGACCGGGATGTGCAACATCTCGGCGATCTGGCGGTATCGGAAACCCTCCACGGCCCTCAGAAGGAAGACCATCCGCTGGGCGTCGGGAAGATCGCGCAACGCCTGCCGGAGCGGATCCCCGAGCTGGTCCAGGACGCGCTCCGGATCGCGGCGGACGTCCGCATAGGAGTCCATGTTGTCCAGCGATGCGAAGTCGTCGATTTCGGAGGGGGCGAGGGTCTCCGAGAGCTGCCGGGCCAGGTTCCTGCGCTCGCGCATCACCTCCCGGGCGACGATCGCGAACATCCACCCCCGGAAGTTCCCGCCGTCGAACTTCGCGTACTTCCGGTAGGCGACCAGGACCGATTCCTGGACGACATCCTGCGCCTCGGTCCGGTCGCCGAGCATCCGCGAGGCGAAACGGGCCAGTTCCTCCCGGCAGGCGAGAAGGTGTTTCAGGAAGGCCGTGGTGTCGGTTGTGGACATGGAGCGCTACCCGTTCACGTCCCGGGAGTCTCCGTTTATTTCAGGATTCCAGGGGAAGTCCGGGCAGGTCGCACGATACCCGATGGACCCTCCGTTCGATCGTCCGGTTTCGGGGCTTGACTCTGTACCTGGGTGCAGGGGTTAGAATCCCGTGTGGTGCGGGCTGTCGACACGATAGAACGGGATCGGGGGGCGGAAGTCTCGATGAAGGGACGGGTCTTTGTCGGCGTGGCGCTCGGTGTGGTCATGGCGGTGTGGACCGCGAGTTCCTTCGGCGCCGGGTGACCCGCCTGAAGCTCCCCCTCGCTTCCCCGGGAGGGCTCGGCCGGTCCGGCCGGGGGAATCGTGGGAATGAGGATCCGCCTGACGCAGCAGTGGGCCACCTTCGACGGGAGCCACGACAGCGACGTCCCGGTCCCCAACCGGCACATCGTGACGCTGGAGTACTACCGCGCCGAGATCGGGCTCGCCTGGCCGCTGGGGCCGGTCTGGGATGCGGATCTCGTCATCCCCTGGGAGAGCAAGGGGGTCTCGGCGGCGTACGAACTTCCCGACGGAGCCCCGTACGACAACACCGCGGCCGCGATCCACCACCGGGACGAGACGCTCACGGGGTTGGCCGA
>JACQRN010000154.1 GCA_016206515.1 Planctomycetota bacterium
CATCCCCGGCATCACCGTATGGAACGAGCGTTTGCGCGGCGCCAGGACGTTCGGCGAGGCGGGATCGAGCGAGAACCCCGCCCCGCGATTCTGGAGCGTGAAACCGCACCCCGCAGGCACGATCCCGGTCCCGAACCCCTGGTAGTTGCTGCAGGCGATCGAGACGGCATTCCCCGCGCCGTCGACCGCGCAGAGGTAGACGGTCCCGTGCCCCGGCGGCGGGCCCTGGGGATCCGGGAGCGCGCAGGCGGGATCGATCCGCGCGCGCAGGGCGCGGACGCGCGCCTCCTCCAGGAGCGACGCGGCCGGGACGGGGATGTGCGCGGGGTCGGCGACGACCGCTCGCGCCTCCGTGAACGCGAGGCGCATCGATTCGATCAGAAGATGCAGCCGCGCGCTTCCGAGAGGATCGAGAGACGCCAGATCGAACCCCTCCGCGATCCGGAGAGCCAGGAGCGCCGCGATCCCCTGTCCGTTCGGCGGGCACTCCCAGACCCGCACGCCGCGGTACGGGGCGGACAGGGGCTCGTCCCAGGTCGAGACGTGCCCCGCGAGATCCGCCTCGTCCAGGCATCCGCCCGCCTCGCGCACCGCACACGCGACGGCGCACGCCACCTCGCCGCGGTAGAACGCGTCCGCCCCCCCCTCCGCGATCCGGCGCAGGATGCGGGCGAGATCCGGATTCCGGAACCGCTCCCCGGCGCGGGGGGCGCGTCCTCCCGGCAGGAACATCCCGCCCCCCGGCGCTCCGCCCAACAGGGCTTCCGAGCGCGCCCAGAACGCCGCCGTCACGGGAGTCACGGGGAACCCCTCTTCCGCGAACCGGATCGCCGGGGCCAGCAGGCGCCGCAGGGGGAATGACCCGTGCCGCGCGGCAAGATCGCACAGCGCCGCGACGCACCCGGGGACGGTCACCGCGTGGGCGTGGCGCGGCGGCACGGAGCGGCCAACGATCCCCTCGGCCTCCAGGCGCGCGGAGGTCAGCGCCGCAGGGGAACGCCCCGTCCCGTTCAGCGACGTCACCCGGCGCGTCGCCGCCTCGTAGTGGAGCGCCCAACCGTCCCCCCCGAGCCCGGTCGAGGTCGGCTCGACGACCGCCAGGACCGCGCACGCGGCGACCATCGCATCGGCGGCGTTCCCCCCCTCACGGAAGATCGCCAGCCCCGCCTCGGTCGCCAGGGGCTGGCTCGTGGCCACCATACCGCCGCTCACGTCAATAACCTTCGAACAGCCCGCCACCTCGCAATTCCTGACCGTTGAGGTGCGTCGCGGTGATGCGCGTGATGACCCAGCGCTCCCCATCCCGCCGGAACGCCATGTCCCAATCGACCGTCCCGCCGGCAAGCATCCCCTCCCCCTCGGCGCGCAGGCGGGTGCGGAACTTCGCGTATGCGACGCTCCCCTGCACGTCGACATCCAGGCCGGAGACCGACGCCGCATGGAGCGGATACGACCCCAGGAGCGAGGCGAACCGGTCGCGCAGCGCCTCCTTCGCGTACCGGCCGTCCTGGTAGTCGTCGGCGATGGCGGAGACGATTGCATCCGCATCGCGCGCTACGGCGGCACCGCAGCACCCGTCGAGAAGCACCCCGATCTCCTCCGCGGGGGAGGTCCGGAGCCAGTCGGCGAGGACGGCCAGCAGGACCCCCGCTGCGAGAAACCCCACCACGAGCATCTTCCCCCGGCGCGGGACGGGCATTGGGACATTCTATGGAATCCCCCTATCGCAGGGCGCCCGGTCGGCACTATCTGTATCGATGGACCGTGGAGAAGGGCACACCCCTGCCGCCGGACGAGGAACTGCTGCGACGCATCACATCGCGCAGCGACCGGGACGCCTTCGGGACGCTCGTGGGCCGGCACGGGGACCTCGTCCACAGCATCGCCTTCCGGATCCTCCACGACCCGGCCGATGCGCAGGACACGGCCCAGGAGACGTGGATCGCCGTTCTGCGGGACGCTGGGAAGTTCGTGCCGAGAGGCGCCATACGGGCCTGGATCGGAGGGATCGCCGTGAACCATGCGCGCAACCGTCTCCGGAAGCGTCTCCGCTCGGAGACCCGGGATCGGGGTGCGGCAACGACGGCGCACGTACAAGCGCCGGGGGACGCGATGGAGAAACGGGAGGAGCGGGAGAGGATCGAGGCGTGCGTCCGGGCCCTGCCCGAGGAGGAGTGCGACGCGATCCTGCTGCACTACTACGAGGGGCTCTCGCAGGAGGAGACGGCCGCGGCCCTGGGGACCTCCCTGCCGACCGCCAAGTGGAGGATCCACCAGGGACTCGACCGGCTGCGGGAGAAGATGGCCGCGACGGGACTCACCCTGACGGCTGCGGCTTTGGTCGCGTCGATGCGCGCCACGCCCGCCTATGCCTCGCCGCCGGGCCTGACGGGGACGATCCTGGGCCTCTCCACCGGCGCGGCGGGAGCGGCGGTTGCGGGAACCGTCGCCCGTGAGGCGCTTCTTGCGGGGGGTGCGATCATGAAAGGGAAGACGACGATCACGGTGGCCGCGGCGCTCCTGGCCGCATGCATGGCGACGGGAGTGGCGATCCGACAGGCGATCGACCAGAGGAAGCAGGAGGCCGAGATCGTCGCCCTCCGGGGGCGGCTCGCGCAGGCGGAAGACCGGTCCGGCCGTGGCGGACCCGGCGACCCCGACGCCTCCCCGACCCTGGCCCTGGCCGAGGCGCGGGAGAGGATTGCCGCGCTCGAAAGGGAGATCTTCGAGCGCGACGCACGTTTGGCCACCGAGGGGACTTCCGCAGGGAGTCCGGAGGCACGCCCCCTGCGGGAGCGGATCGAGATGTTCGACGCATGGGTGCAGGAACGCGTGCGCGGAGTGGACGAACGCAGGCCGGAGTTCGAACGAGACCCGACGCTGTACTCGCGCCTACAAAAGGAGTTTCAGGAGGAACTATCGCTGAAGGCGGACGACCTGAGGCTCGTGATCAAGGCGGATCCCGGAGGGTATCTCACCCTCCTGCGTGGAGAGACGGATCTGGCGCGTCTGAAGCTCCTCCTCTCCCCCCTGCTCCGCCAGCCGGGGAACAACCCACAGCGTGTGCCTTTCATCGACGTCACATCGGCGGACTACTATCCCCCGGAATTCCTCGACGGCATCGAGGAGATCCTGCGAACGGGGACCGAGGCGCAGAGAGAGGCCGTCTACGGACTCGTCAAAGGGTTCTGGCCCAGGGCATCGATACCGGAATCGTTGAATGACGCAGCGCTGGACATGCTCGACTCCCCTTCCCCCCGTCTCCAGCAGGCATTCCTCGAAGGGATGGAGCAATGTCATGACATCATCCCGGGCGAACGATTTGAAACGATCCGCCGGATCGCGGATGCCCCCGGCGTCGGCGTGAGTTTGGCCTCCGCGCTTCGCGCAATAGCTCAGGTCGAGGACCCGCGCGCGGAAGAGTATTTGCTCGAACGGCTCGAATCGAACGTCGACCCGGCCCTGACCGGGAGTCTTGTCCAGGCCCTGTCTTTCCGCAGAACCACTGACCACCGTACCGGAGGAGGACGCTCCGAGGATCCCCAGCGCTGTGCCGTCGCTCTGGTGGGTGCCCTGGCCCAGGCACCCGGCAACGAGCAGGTCTGTGTGGAGGTCACGATGTTCGCCATCGACCACTTGCCGATGCCACTGGCCCAGGATGTGCTCTTGCAGATCGTGCAGTCCCCCCCGTCCGACCGGTGCGCCGTCGTGGTCGGCGCCGTCCTTGATCGGATGCGCACGGGCGAGACACGGCCGGACATCCTCAAGCAGGCGATCTACGACCTGGAGGATTCATCGAAGCGATGAAAGAGTAGAGGTCCAAAGTGCCACGACCGCCTCGGGAAAACGCCGGACGACCGCAAGGCGCGAGTCCGGCCCGTAGGCGAGGAGAAGCGCCCCCGCGGCGGCCTCCGCGCGTGAGCGGTTCGTCCCACCGGAGAGGTAGGCGTCGAAATTCAGGAACGACTCCGGCTCATCGCCCCCCTCGACCGCCCGGCGCGCCCCGTCGGGAGAGGTCAGCACCACCTGCCCCATCAGGATCTGGTAGAGCGTCCCCGCCGGCGACCCTGCCTCGTACAGGACCGTCGGCTGCCGCACAGCGAGGCGCTCGGGGGCCGCCTGGAAGAGCCTCTGCGCGGATTCGAGCTGGTCCGTCGTCTCCCGCAGAAGCCGGGCGAGGCGCCGGAACAGCTTCTCGGCGAGCGCCGGGGCGCGGTGGAACGCCTGTCGGATCGCCTCCGCCGGGAGCTTCAGGACGACCGTGCGTCCCGAGACGCGTACCGAGGCGGTCCGCCCCCCGCCCAGGAAGTGCGCCATCTCCCCGAAGAAGACCGGCTCGGCGGCATCCGGTGTCGCACTGTGCAGGATCAGGGGCGGCCCGGTCTCCTCGCGGCGCCCCCGCTCGACGACGACCGCGCCACGCTCCAGAAGGTACACCCCGTCGCACGGCTCCCCCTCGCGAAGGACGAACTCGCCGTCCTCATAGGCAAGCCGCGCGATCCCGGGCAGCGATTCCGCCCCGACCCCAAGGAGGGTTCGGATCGCCTCCCCATCCACCGGCAAAGGCTTGGGCTTGAGCCCCCATCCTCGGCGTCCGGACGCGCCGCCGCAACCCGTACAATCCGCTCGCGCCGTGCCGATGCTGCGACCGGTCAACCCGACGACAGGGGAACCTCTCGAACCGATCCCCTGCACCCCGCTGGAGGAGATCCCGGACCGGATCTCCGCCGCACGACGGGCGCAGCCGGCGTGGGACGATCTCGGGTACGAACGGCGCCGCGCGCTGATCCTCGCCGCCCGGGAGACCCTGCGGGAGCGCGTCGGGGCGATCTCGGGGTGGGTGCACGCGGAGATGGGGAAGCTCCCCGCCGCCGCTCGGGGGGAGGTCGAGGCGTACCTCCGCGGGATCGAGGGGGACCTCGACACGATGGCGAAGGCGCTGGTACCGGAAGAGCTTCCGTTCGAAGGAGGCGTGACGCGCGTCCACCACGTCCCCCACGGGGTCGCGGCGATCGTCACCCCGTGGAACTTCCCCGTAGGGATGCCCCTGACCCTTCTCGTGCCCGCCCTGGCGGCCGGCAACACGGTCGTCTTCAAACCTTCGGAGATCTCCACGCGCACGGGGCTCGCGGTGGCCGACGCCTTCCGCGCGCACCTTCCCGAGGGGGTCCTCCAGGTCGTCGCCGGAGCCGACGCGGAGGGGGCGGCGCTGGTCAGCGCCGAGGTTGATCTCATCGCGTTCATCGGAAGCCGGGAGGGGGGGAAGAAGATCCTGGAGGCCGCCAGCCGCCGCGCCGCGCGTGTTCTCCTGGAGATGGGGGGCAAGGACGCGATGGTCGTCGCCTCCGACGCGAACCTGGATGCCGCGGCCGCCTTCGCCACGCGGGGCTCCTTCAGCAACGCGGGGCAGGTTTGCTGCTCGGTCGAACGGATCTACGTCGAGGCCCACGCCGAGGGGGCGTTCCTGGAGAAGCTGCTCTCCGAGACCCGGAAAGTCGTCGTGGGGGAGGCCCCGGCGCTCACAGAGGCGGGGAAGACGCCCCCCCTCTGCATCGGGCCGCTCGCGAGCGAGCAGCAACTGCATCACGTGGAGCGGAACGTGCAGGAGGCCGTGCGGATGGGCGCCCGGCTCCTCGCGGGGGGGCGCCGGCGCGGGGATCGCGGGAACCACTTCGAACCGACGGTCCTGGCGGGCGTGCGGGGCGACATGGCGATCATGCGCGAGGAGACGTTCGGGCCCGTCGCCTGCGTTCAGTCGGTCGCCTCGATCGAGGAGGGGATCCGGCTCGCGAACGACACCCGCTACGGACTCACGGCGACCCTCTGGACAGGGGACGAGGCGCGCGGGCGTCAGATCGCGCTCCGCCTGGAGGCCGGTTGTATCGGCGTGAACCGCTCCTTCGGCGGCGCGCACGACATGCCCTGGGCCGGGACCAAGGAAAGCGGCTACGGGCACACCCGCGGCGTCTCGGGCATGCGCCACTTCCTCCAGCCGCGCTCGGTGACGACGCGCTAGAATTCCGCCCCACGGGCAGGTACCCAAGCGGCCAAAGGGGACAGACTGTAAATCTGTTGGCTCACGCCTTCGG
>JACQRN010000156.1 GCA_016206515.1 Planctomycetota bacterium
CCGCTCTTCGAGGGCCACGTCGACCGGATCGTGGAGGGGCTACACGGCGCCCTCTTCGTGGACGTCGGGCGGGTCTGGGACCGCCACGAGCCGCTCACACTGGAGCACCTGGCCGCGAACGGCGGCGTGGGACTCCGCCTAGTGCTGCGCCCCGGCGTGATCGCGCGCCTCGACTACGGCGTCAGCGACGAGGAAAGCGTGGCTTGGTTTGTTTTCAGACTGCCGTTTTGATCCTACCTGCGCTCGAACTTCCGTTCCAACTCGGCCGTCGGGATCACCCACGACGTTGGGCGGCCGTGCTGGCAGGAAAGGTGGAACACTCCCTCCTTACGCTCCGCAAGGAGCGCCTGGATCTCCTCTGAAGAGAGGCGGTCGCCGAACTTTACGGCGGACTGGCAGGCGGCGATCCGGACGACGCGCTCGCGCAGGAGCTCGGGCGCGGGCGGCGTCCCGTCGCGAGCCGTTTCCTCAAGGAGACGTTCGAAGAAACGGCGCAGGCGCGCGCCGGAAAGGGCCGGCGGCGCCTCGCACACAGCGACCGCGGAGGCACCCTCCCCCCTCGTAGTGATCCCTACCGCGGAGAGGACCGGCTCGAGAACGCGAAGGAACTCCATCTCGGAGCGGTCGAACTCGATCGTCTCCGGGATCGCCAGCGCCTGGCTCGGGACGCGCGCCGCTCGCGCCGCCTCGCGGAACCGGTCGTACAGGATCCGCTCGTGCAGGGCGTGCTGGTCGACGATCTCGATCCCCTCCGGGTGCTCCGTGACGAGGTAGGAGTCGTGGATCTGGATCGCCCGCCCCGAGAAGGGGTGCGCGAACCCGGGAAGGAACGCCTCGCCGTCCATGCGGACCCGCGTGGCGCCAGAATCGAAGGACGGGCGCGTCGCCGCATCCGCCGCCTCCTCCGGCGGAACCGGCGGATCGCCGAACGGCGCCTGCGTCTCCGACGCGGGGGTGGTCGGCGGCGCGGGGATCGGCGTCTCCCCCGCCAGGGCGTCACGGATCGCGCGGACGAGCGCCCCGCGCACCGCCGCGGCGTCGCGGAAGCGCACCTCGTATTTCGCGGGATGCACGTTTACGTCCACCACGGACGGGTCGATCCGGAGGTCCAGGAAAACCGCCGGGTGGCGCCCGTGGGGAACGAACGTCTCCATCGCGGCGGAGACTGCTGCCCACAGGAGGCGGTCGCGGACCGGGCGACCGTTGACCGACAGGAGTTCCCATCGCCGGTCGGGGCGGTTCACGGACGGTTTCGCGACCCATCCGCGCAACGTCAGGCCGTCGAAGGCCGCGTCCACGCGAACCAGCGCGTCGGAAAGCGTCCGTCCGAACAGCTCCGACAGCCGCGCGCGCTCGTCCTGCGCGGGAAGATCCAGGACTGAACGCCCGTCGTGCGTCACGGAGAGCGCGGCGGACGGCACGGCGACCGCGATCCGGTGCAGCCATTCGGTGACCGCGGCGAGCTCCGCGGCGTGCGAGCGGAGGAACTTGCGCCGCGCCGGGACGTTGAAAAACAGGTCCCGGACCTCGACGACGGTCCCCTCCGGCGTCCCGTGCGGCTCGGGACCGAACAGGCGCCCCCCCTCGAGGCGGATCCGCCCGCCCGCGGGGGCCCCCCGCCGCCGGCTGGCGATCTCGAGCCGCGAGACCGATCCGATCGAGGCGAGCGCCTCCCCGCGAAACCCGAGGGTGCGGATCGCGAAGAGATCCTCGGCGCGCCGCAGCTTGCTGGTCGCGTGCGAGGCGACCGCCAGGACAAGGTCCTCCCACGCGATCCCGCTCCCATCGTCGACGACCCGGATCCGCCGCACGCCGCCGTCCGCCAGGTCGATCCGCAGGCGCGTCGCCCCGGCGTCCAGGGCGTTCTCGACGAGTTCCTTGACGACGCTCGCGGGCCGCTCGATCACCTCTCCGGCGGCGATCCGGTTGCGCACGTCCTCGGGAAGCAGAGCGATCTCGCCCATGCGCGGGCGGGAAGGTAGCAGGGACGGAAAGGACTGAGAAGGGAGAAGAAGTCGCAGGGGACGGCGGTCAAAACGCCCCCAGCAACGCCCCCAAAAACGTGCTGATCGGCGCCTGCTCGCGCAGGTCCTGCAGGGTCTCCCGGAGTTCCGCCAGGATGCGGCGGGTCTCCTCGTAGACCGCCGGGTCGCCGGCGAAGCGGCCGAGCGTCCCCTCCCCCTCGTTGACGCGACGCGCGAGGGATCCGATCTCGACGACGGTCCGGTCCGCGTCCGCCAGGAGCGTGTTCAGCCTCTCGACCGTCTCGCGCGTCTGACCCTCGCCGCCGCGCAGGTCGGCGAGCGTGCCGCGCAGCTCCCCGGTCAGGGACGTCAAGTCCTGGTAGAGGCGGTCCTCGGTCAGGAGGCGCCCGATGCTGGTCCCCGGATCGCGGGCGGAGGACATGATCGCGTTCGCCTGGTCGACCGCCCGCGACATCCCCTCGACCATCGCCGTGATGCTCTCCTTCGTGATCCCCAGGTCGGCGAGCGTCTCCCCCGGGGGCTCGACGGGACGCACCGCCCCCTCGGGAAGCTCCGTGCCGGGGCCGGGGAGGATCTCGACCCACGGGTCGCCCCATACCATCGGGCGCTCGACCGTGAAGCGGGCCCCCTCGGTGACCAGGGCATGGGAGCGCCTCTCGATCCCGAGCGAGGCGCGCACGCCGCCGGACTCGTCCAGGTCGACATCGGCGACGGTCCCCACGGGGACATCGCGCAGCTTCACGCGGCTCCCGGCGACGAGGCCGTACCCCTGCGGCATCTGGAGGACGACCCTCCACGGGCGGTTGAACCAGTACGACTCGAGGAGCCGCCAGGAGACGAAGAGCGCCCCCCCGAGGAACCCGACGGCGACGAACACGCCGACCCACAGATCCTTGCGTGTGGATTTCACAACGCCTCTTCCCAGGGGAGGAGGATACCACCCCGCAGAATCTGCACGTCCTTCGAGAACGCCCGCGCCTGCGCGACCGTTCGGGCGGTCGCCACGAGCGCCATCCCCCACACCTCGCGGGCCTGGCCGACCGCCTCGTCCACGATCGCCGTCCACCCCTCCCCGTCCCCGACCGCCAGGTGGTCCGCCAGCAGGAGCGCCGGGCGCGGCGCCAGCGCGCGCACCAGGGCCGCCCTCCGGCGCGCTCCGATCGGGACATCCGCGGGGATGCGGTCGAGGTGCGGCGCCAGGTCCATCCGGTCGGTCAGCCGACGGACGGAATCCCGCGCGCCGTCGTCCAGTCGCCCGTGGTAGCGAAGCGGAAGGAGCACGTTGTCGCGCAGGGTTAGGTTCGACAGCAGCCCACCGTCCTGGGGGAAGTAGCCGACGCGGGACTGCACGGCACGCAAGACGCGCGGCGTGGCAGGGAGCCGCGTCCCGAGGAGATCCACGCGCCCCCCCGTGGGCGCCAGGAGGCCGCACGCGAGGCGCAGGAGGCACGTCTTGCCGCTCCCGTCCGACCCGACGATCCCCACGGCGCCCCCCTGCGGAACCTCCAGGGTGACCCCGCCGAGGACCACTGCGCCCTTGTCCGCGAACCGGACGTCGACCAGCGACAGCGCGTCGGCGGTCACAGGAGGACCGCCAGAGACAGGATCGCGTTGAGGGCGAGGCAGGCGACGAACGAGGCGCTCACCGCGCGCGTCGCCGCCTGGGGGATCTCGCGGGGCGAACGCCCCACGCCGAGCCCCGCCGCGCAGCAGACGAGCGCCGTCGAGGCGCCGAAGACCGCCGACTTGACGGCGGGCAGGAGCACGTCCAGAGGCCCGGCGGTCTCCAGCACGAGCCTCATGGAGAACGCCCCGGGGCCGGGGAGCAGGAGCGGCGCCGCGATGGCGCCGGCCCCTAGGGCGATCGCCACGAAGTAGGCCGTCAGGCAGAACGACGCGAGGGGGAACGCGATCAGGCGCGGGAACACGAGGAGGTACTCCAGCGGGATCCCGTGGGCACAGAGCGGCTCCGCCTCGCGGTGGACGCGAAGGGACGCCAGCTCCGTGGTGATGGCGGTGCCGGAGCGCGCGATCAGGATGGAGCCGACCAGGATCGCCGGAAGCTCGCGCACGAGGACGAACATGGCCGCCTTCTCCGCGAACCCCGCCTCGGCCAGGCCGCGGAGGAACCACTCGACCTGCAGCGTCGTGATCACCCCGAGCACCGCGGCGGCCACCGCGACCAGGCCGAAGGCGTCGACCCCGGTAAACCGGATCTGCTTGACGATCGCCTCCAGCATCAGGCCGCCCCGGCCGCCCCGTTCCTCCCAGGCGAGCCGCAGGACCCGCCCGCCGAGCCGCGCCACGTCCGCCGTGCGCAGGGCGGATGCGCGAACGCGCGCGCCGAACCGGGTCAGCGCGCCGGTCATGCCGCCCCC
>JACQRN010000170.1 GCA_016206515.1 Planctomycetota bacterium
CCCCCACCCCGCGGCGAACAGGCAGAACGACCAGACCCCCTTCCGGAGCGCTTGCGTCACGTCGTCCGCGCCGGCCACCGGCGCGCGGATCCAGGCCAGGAGCGTCCCGCCGGGGTCGGTCCCTCCGGTCCAGCCGGTGGCGGCCAGGAGGGTCCCGTCCGCGGCGATCACGGCGTAGGTCGGCAGGCTGTACGTCCCTCCCAGGAGCCGTCGGGTGTGCCGCTTCTCGTGCTCGTTCCCCTCCGTGTTGATCTGTACCAGGACGTACGCCGAGAACGCCTCCTGAAAGTCCGGTTTGGGAAAGTAACTACTTTCCACCTGTCGGCAGACGGTTCAGGTGGGGGCGGTGAAGTCGATGAAGACCCGCTTCCCGTCCCGGCTCGCCTGTGCGAGCGCATCGGCCAGGTGATCCGCGGTCTCGTCTCCCGGCGCGGTGCGGCGCCAGGGGAGTTCCCCTTCGTGGGCGTTGCGCTCGCGCGGGGGAGGCGGCGCGGGGGCCGGTTCCCGTCGCGGCCCACTCCCGACAGACGCCGGGGTCGCGCCTCCGCCGGTAACGCGCAGCGGGATCGTGAACGGCAGCGGGTCCGGGAAGAGGCACCCTTCCGCGTTGCAGGTCTGATAAGAGAGGGTCCCCTCGAGGGTCGCCTCCCCCGGCGCGGCGTCACGCGGGGCGCGGATCTCCAGGTGGAACAGGGCGGTCCCCTCGAACTGCCAGTCCTTGGTCTCGCCGGAGGGGTCCCAGTCGTACGCCACCTCGTGGGGTTCTTCCTCGTGGATCGAAAGGATCTCGTACCCCGGCGTCGTCAGGGTGAAGACGGTCTTCTGGCTCATCCCGGTCCGGAGCGCAGAGAAGATGTGCCACTCCGGCTCGATCACGGCCGAGACCGGGATGCGCGCGGTCCCGCCCGGGGCGATCTCGATCGCCTGTGTCGGGACGCGCAGCACGATCTTGTGCTCCACGTCGGCCCAGGCTACGGACGCCGACGCGAGCAACCCGAGGGCCAGCAGGCAGTTACGAAGCCGGTGTGCGGTCACAAAATCTATTACCGGCGCAGGTCGAGGAGGGTTCCCAGCATCTGGTCGGCGGTCCGGACGGTGCGGGCGTTGATCTTGAAGGCGTGCAGGTCCCGGATCTGGGCGACCGTCTCCTCGGCGAGGTCGACGTTCGACCCTTCGAGCGCCCCGGTGCGCAGGCGTCCGAACCCGGGACTCCCCGGCGCGCCGCCGCGGGGGAGCCCGGAGGCGAGCGAGGCGGCGTAGAGGTTCCGCCCCTCGATCGTGAGCCCCTGGACGTTGTCGAAATTCACCAGTGCGATCTGTCCCGCGACGGCCGCGTTCCCGTTCGCGTCGAGGGCGCGCACGGTGCCGTCGGTGGCGACCTCGAACGAGACGGCCCCGGCGGCCATCCGCACGGGCGGGTCGAGGTGGTACCCCTGCGGCGTCACGAGCTCCCCCTGCGCGTCGAGCCCGAACACCCCTGCGCGCGTGTACCGGATCCCCTCCGGCGTGCGCACGCGCAGGAGCCCCGGCCCGTCGATGGCGAGGTCGAACGCGTTGGTCGCCATCTCGATCGGCCCTTGCCGGTCGTCCAGCGGGGTGGAGGCGACGCGCGTCCCGCCCCCCTTCACATCCGTCTGCCGCGCGAGCGTCGCCTTGAAGGCGGTCGTCTGGAGGTTGGCGACGTTGTTCGCGGAGATCGACTGCCGCACGAGCGCCGCCTGCATCCCCGACGCGCCGACCCGGAGGGCATGGAACGACATGGCCTCCTCATTCTATCCTGCGGCGCATGACGGCGCCCTCCCTGGCGGACTCCGATCCCGAGGTCGCGGGCCTAGTCGAGGCGGAGCGCCTCCGCCAGGCGCGGACGATCTCCCTGGTCGCCTCGGAGAACTTCGCCTCCCGCGCGGTGCGCGAGGCCGCGGGGTCGGTCCTGACGAACAAGTACGCGCAGGGGTACCCCGGCGCGCGGCACTACCCGGATTGCGGCGCGGTCGACGCGGTCGAGGAGGCCGCGCGGACGCGCGCCCGGTCGCTGTTCCGCGCCGACCACGCCAACGTGCAGCCCTCCAGCGGCGCCCTGGCGAACGTCGCCGTGTACCAGGCGCTCCTGCGCCCCGGGGAGAGCGTCCTGGCGATGGACCCTGCGGTCGGCGGCCACGAGACGCACGGCGATCCCCACCACGCCTCGGGCAAGTACCACCGCTTCTCGTTCTACGGTGTCGACGCGTCGGGGAGGATCAACCTCGCCGAGGTCCGCCGCCGCGCGCGCGCGGTCCGGCCCCGCATGATCATCGCGGGGGGGTGCCTCTATCCGCGCTCGACGCCGGTCGGGGAGTTCGTTGGAATCGCGCGCGAGGCGGGCTCGCTCCTGATGGTCGACATGGCGCACTTCGCGGGGTTCGTCGCCGCCGGGCTCCATGAGAACCCCTGCCCCGTCGCGGACGTCGTCACCTCCACGACGCACAAGACGCTTCGCGGCCCCCGGGGCGGGCTGATCCTCTGTCGGAGCGCCCATGCCGCGGCGGTGGACGCGGGGGTCTTCCCCGGGACGCACGGCGGGCCCCTGATGCATATCGTGGCGGCGAAGGCGGTCGCGTTCGCCGAGGCGGCGACGTCGGTCTTCTGCGCCTACCAGGAGCGTGTGATCGCCAACGCGCGGGCCCTGTGCGAGGCGCTCGCCTCGCGGGGGCTTCCCAGCGTCACGGGCGGGACCGACACGCACATGGTCGTCGTCGACCTGCGCACGCGGGGGGTGCGGGGGGACACCGTCGAGGCCGCCCTCTCGCGCGCGGGAATCCTCTCCAATGCCTGCCCCGTCCCGGGCGACCCGAAGCCCAAGGACGGGACGAGTGGACTGCGTCTCGGCACCCCCTCCGTCACGACGCGCGGGATGGGAGCGGAGCAGATGAGACGCCTCGCCTCCTTCGTTGCTTCCGTTGTCGAAGCCCCCGGGGACGGGGCGTTGCTGGAGCGCCTCCGCGGCGAGGTTCAGGAACTGGCGGAGGCGTTCCCGCCACCGGACTGATCCGTCCCCTTCCCCTCCGGGTCCTCCACGAGCTTCCAGATCCCCCAGAGCGCCAGGACGAACAGGCCGATCTGGATGCAGAGCCCCATCCAGTTGCGGGCGGTCCATTCGGAGGGGCCGCGCGGGACGGTCGGGTCCGCGTCGGCGCCGAAGGCCGAGGCATTCCCGAGGAGAGCGAGCGCGAGGGTGAGGAACGTGACCTCCCCGAGCCGGGAGCGGATCGCGGTGAGCGTGCGTGTTGCGGTCTTCACCTCGTACCGTCCCTCGTCGGAGGCGAGGGGGCCGTACCGTTCGACGCACCGGACCTCGAGGATCTGCTCGCCCACATGCGCGTGCGCCGCCACGAGGACCTGGCCGAGCCCCTCCTCGCCGGGCGCGGTGCGCGGCGGCTTCGCCGCGGGCGCAGGCGCCGCGGCCGGGCGGACCGCTTCCTTCTGCCGTTGCTCGGCGTACTTTCGGGCCACGGGAGGATTGTAGCGTCGCGCCGTCCATCGCGCCGGGCCCGCCTCCCGTCGTATCACGTTGGGAGTTGGGATTTGGAAGTTGGGATTTGCGAAGATGTCCCCCCATGCGCCCCTTCGGCTCCCTCCTCCCCTGGCCCGATGCGTTCCGCCGCGCGATGGACTCCGCGTTTCCTGTGGAGCGCTCCGAGGAGATCCCTCTCGCCTCTGCCTGCGAGCGGATCCTCGCCGAGGCGGTCGTTGCGCCGCACGACGTCCCTGCCTTCGACCGGGCGGCGGTCGATGGGTACGCCCTGCGCGGAGCCGAGGCCGCACGGGAAGGCGCCGCGCTGCGGTGCGCGGGGAGGATCCTGGCGGGGGGCGCGCCCGTCGCGGTCGGCCCGGGCGGGTGCGTCGAGATCGCCACGGGGGCGCCTCTCCCCCCGGGTGCGGACGCGGTGGTCATGGTCGAGGAGACCGCGCGCTCCGGCGACCGGGTCTCGCTCGCGAAGGCTGTCCGGCCCGGCCAGAACGTGACCCGCGCCGGGAGCGACCTGGCGCGCGGCGAGGTCGCGCTCCGCGAGGGGGCGGTTCTCGGCCCCGCGCAGGTCGGGGCGGCCGCCGCGTGCGGGCGCTCGTCGTTGCGCGTCTGGGCGCGTCCCCGCGCGGCGGTCTTCACCACCGGGGACGAGGTCGTCGAACCGGGGCGCCCCTGCGCGGGCGGACAGGTGTACAACGTCAACACCTTCACCCTCGGCGCGCTCCTGGAGTCGTGCGGTTGCGAGGTCGCGCGCGGGGGCGTCGTGGGGGATTCGTTCGCGGCGCTCGACGCGGCGCTCGGAGCGCACCTGGACCTGGATCTGCTCGTCGTCTCCGGGGGGACGTCGGTGGGGGAGAAGGATCTGCTGCCGGACTTCCTGCGCACGCACGGCGAGGTCGTCTTTCACGGGACGGCGGTCAAGCCCGGGAAACCGACCCTCATCGGCCGGATCGGGCGGTGTCTGTTCGTCGGCGTCCCGGGATACCCGACCTCCGGCCTGACGATCGCCCTGCGTCTCGTGGCGCCGTTGGCGCGCCGGATCGGCCGCCGGCCATCCCCCCGCGCGGTCGTCGTGCGCGCGCGCCTGGCGCGCGAGGTCCGCTCGCCGCGCGACAAGACGCACTTCCTGCCGGTCCGCGTCGCGGATGGCGTTGCGGAGTCGGCGATGAAGGAGTCGGGTGCGATCACCTCGTTGGCGCACGCCGACGGGATGATCGTGATCCCGGAGGGGATCGACCGGCTGGCGGCGGGGGCGGAGGTGGAGGTGGAACTCCTGTGAGCGATCCGTCCAGCGTCCAGCGTCCAGCGTCCGGCGGTGTTCGGGCGGTCGCTGAGCTGACCGCCGTTGCGGCCACCTACGCCGCATGGCTCGTGGGTGAGCACCTGAAGATGAAGGGCCAGTTTCTCGGTGTGGCACTCTCCGTGTGGGTCGCGTACTTCGTCCTGCGCTCGCGCCGGGAGTCGGGTCTGTGGCGCGCGTGGGGGTTTCGCGCCGACAACCTCGCGTCCTCCGCGCGGTTCCACCTGGTGTTGGGGGGAGCGCTCGTCGCGTTCCTCGCGGCGGTCGGGTGGGCGCGCGGGACGCTCACAATCGACCGCGGCGTCCTGGTCGTTCTGGCGATCTACCCGTTCTGGGCGCTTGCGCAGCAGTTCTTCCTCCAGAATGCGGTGGTGCGCAACATCCTGGACCTAGGTCTCGGTCGCCGCTGGGCGGTCGCGCTGGCGGCCGTTTGCTTCTCCGTCGCGCACGCGCCCGACCTCCCCCTGATGGGGCTCACCGCCGTCGCGGGGGGGGCCTGGACGATGGTCTTCCTGCGCCACCCGAACCTCTGGATGCTCTCCCTCACCCACGCCTGCGTCGGGACGCTCGCCTTCTGCTGGGCGCTCGGCCGCGACCCCCTGGCGGAGTTCCCGCAACTGCTGATGCTGCTGGGTTAGACCCGCCCCAGCGCCCGCTGAAAGTCGTCGAGGATGTCGCGCGTCTCCTCGATCCCGGTCGAGACGCGCACGAGGCCGTCGCCGATCCCGGCGGCCCTGCGCTCGGCGGGGGAGAGCCCGGCGTGGCTGCTCGAGGCGGGGTGGCTGATGGTGGTGGCGACGTCCCCCAGGGACGGGGCGAGAGGGACGTCCCCGCGCAGGGCGCGCACGAGCCGCGCGGCCTGCGCGAACCCCCGCAGGTCGAACGCCAGCATCGCGCCGAAGCCGCCGCGCAGGACCGTCCGCACATGGGATCCCGCCCCCGGCAGGCCCGGGTAGTGGACCGCGCGCACCTTCGCTTGGCGCGCGAGCATGCGCGCGAGCGCCAGGGCGTTGGCGGACGCCGTGCGGACGCGCAGGGCGAGTGTGCGCACCCCGCGCAGGGTCAGCCACGCGTCGAGGGGGGAGGAGACGCTCCCGTGGATCTTCGCGTATTGGCGCAGGCGCGCCAGGAGGGGGCCCGCCGCGCAGACGACCCCGCCCATCGCGTCGGCGTGGCCGCAGAGGAACTTCGTCGTGCTGTGCACGACGAGATCCGCGCCGTGCGAGAGCGGGCGGGAGAGGGCCGGCGTGGCGAAGGTGTTGTCGACCACGAGCCGCGCGCGCGCGGTGCGCGACACCTGCAAGGCCGCGCAGGTCCGCGACGCGCATCGTCGGGTTGCTGACCGTCTCGACGAGGACCAGACGCGTGGACGCGCACATCGCGGATTGCACCGCCTCCGGCCTCTCCTCCGTGAGCGTGGCCTCCGCGCCGAGCGCCGGGACCGCCTCGCGCAGGAGCTCCAGCGTCCCGCCGTAGGCGTGGCGCGAGGCGACGACGTGGTCGCCCCGTTTGAGGCTCGTCGCGAGGACCGCGGCCATCGCCGCCTGGCCCGAGGCGAAGGAGACGGCCCCGTCGGCCCCCTCGATCGCGGCGACGCACGCCTCGAGGTCCTCCGCGTTGGCGTGGCCGTAGCGCCGGTAGATCCAGTCCGCGCCGCGCCCCGTCGCCGACCGGCGCAGGTCCGTCAGCGAGTCGAACACGTGGACGGTCGAGAGGGCGATCGCCGGCGACAGGGGGCGCGTCGCGGAGCGGCCAGAGGCGGACTTCCGCGCGGCGACCGTCGCGATCGAGCGCAGAGGGCGGGTCTTCAAGGGAGCGCGGCGCGCCACCGGGCGCATCGAACGGACGCGCGCGGCGCGTGTCAAGCGCGGGTCAGTACCAGACGACGAGCCCCGCCTCCGGCCCCGACAGGTCGGTCCCGTCGGAGAACAGGGTGCGATACCCCGCGCGGACCTGGAGGTTCTTCAGAACGACGCCCCCGCCGAGCGAGACCTCGCCGAGAAGATCGCCGCTGACGGAGGCGGCCTCGAACGTGAAGTCGAACACCCACGGCCGGACCGGGTAGCACTCGGCGCGGTAGGTGAAGTCGATCCCTTCGTTGATCTCCTGCCCCTTGAGCGTTTTCCATCCGAGGCCGGAGGTGAAGGTCCACCAGTCGTTGCGGGCGAAGTCGTACGTCAGGTGCCCTGCGCGCATCCGCAGGACGTCCCGCGAGTCGCCCAGGTCTTCGTCGAATTCGGTATAGGCGAAGTCGCCGCCGAGCCGCCAGGCGGTCCGCACGCGCGCCTCCACACGGTGCGCCTCGATCGTGCTCGAGACGCGCTGGTACGAGGCGCCGACGGTCCCCGCGACGAGGTGGCCGTTCTGGGGCTCCCCGTACCCGCGCCCCGGCGCGGGGTGGGGGCGCCAGGAGAGCCCCTTCGGCTGGCCGGGGTTGTCCTCCAATGCCTCGGCTGGACCCCACCACGGTGCGGTCAGGCCTTCCAGAATGAGTACGCCGCACATGTCGTTGCACGAGTCGGTCAGAATGGCATCGAACACCTCACCGGCGACCGTGCCGGGCTGACGGGCGCCGGATCGGTCCGTGTTGCCCCTGCGGTTTTCCGAGACCCCCCGCTCGAACCGGCGCAGGCGCCCCTCGCGGCGGGGGGGCTGGGCGGGAGGCGGGTCCTCGTGGTCGCGCCCTCCGCGATTCCCGCTGTCGCGGTGGGTCCGGTCGTGCGGGTCGGTGTGCTCCTCGCCGCGG
>JACQRN010000155.1 GCA_016206515.1 Planctomycetota bacterium
CCCCCGCACCCCTTCGAGGAACGCGAGGTACCCCTCGCGCAGAGGCGCGCTCCCCGCCAGGCGCACGCGCGTCCCGAACGGGGCGAGCCACCGGTAGAACGCCTGGGGGTCCCGCACCCGCAGGCGGAGGCGCCCAGGCGCGTGGGGCCCGGTCTCCTGCTCGATGCGCCAGCGCGCCAGGTCGTCGGGATCGAGGGTCGCCTCCTCGTCAAGCGGGCCGAACTGCCAGCGGTGCGTCGGAAAGAACGTGCCCGGATCGAACTCCGCGGGGGGCTCGTACTCGGGGCCGTCCGCCGCGCGCCGGACCGGCCGCACCGCCCCGCGGATCCGCCCGACACGGAACGTCCGGACCTCTTTCCGGGCGCGGTCTCGCCCGACGAGGTACCACGCCTCCGCGAACCGGACGAGGGCGTACGGCTCGCATTCACGCGCGGTGGCCTGCCTCTGGCCGTCCCGTGCGTATGCGAACCGGACCCCCCTGCGCGCGGCGCACGCGTCCGCCAAGTCCAGAAGGACGCGCGCCGCCCCCGGGCTCTCCTTCCCGGGGCGTCCGAAGCGGTAGGCGCGCGCCGAAGGGTGGGGAGGGGTCGCCCGCGGCACGGCTTTCGCGAGAGCGGAGGCCAGGAGGCGCGACCCCTCGGACCCCGCTCGCGCGCGGGCGTGTTCGAGCAGGAACGACAGCGTCACGGCGTCCTCGCCGGTCAGCTGCACCGGCCGCAGGAGGTACGCCTCGCGGCGGACGCGGTACCCCCCCTCGCCCGGCACGAACTCGAGCGGGACGCCGAGCGCCTTCAGGTCCCGCCGGTCGCGCGAAAACAGACGGTCGCCCGTCTCGGACCGCCCCTCCTGGCGGTACCCGTCGACCTGTTCGAACACCTCCCCGATCGCGACCGGCCGCGGCACTGCGAGAAGGAAGTTCAGGAGGTTCAGCAGGCGGTCCTGCTTCGGGATCCCGCGCATCGCCAACACTGTACGGCCGTCCGGGTCCTTCAGGAAATGTCCGGGGGGTGCCCTAGACTCGCGCCCGATGGGCGCTGAAACGCCGGTGATCGCGCGGCCCGGCGCGGCGGGGCACCGCTCGCGTCTGCGGGACCGCTTCCGGCGAGGCGGGCTGACGCGGGACGATGAGCTGTTGGAACTTCTCCTGACCTTCGCGATCCCGCGGCGGGACGTGAAGGGGTTGTCGCGAGCGCTCCTGCGGACGTTCGGGGACCTCCCCACGCTCTTCGCGGCGCCCGAGCGTGCCTTGCGCGCGATCCCGGGGGCGGGGGCGTCGTGCGCGGCGATCCTGCGCCTGGTGGCGGTGCTGCGCGAGAGGCTCGGCGCCTGCGCGGTCCGCTCTCGCCCGGTCCTGGCGAACGCCGCTTCGGTGGAGGAGTACCTGCGCGCGTGGATCGGCGCGCGGGAGCGGGAGTGCTTCGTGGTGCTGCTCCTGAACTCCCGCAACGAGCTGATCGACGCGCGGATCCTGTTCGAGGGGACCGTCAACGAGACGGCGGTCTACCCGCGGGAGGTGCTGCGGACGGCGCTCGAGGCGAACGCCACGGCAATCCTCCTGGCGCACAACCACCCCGGCGGGACGCCCTGTCCGTCGCGGGAGGATCTAGACCTGACCCGCCGGATCACGGGCCTGGCGCGCGAGTTCGCGATCCGGGTGCACGACCACCTGGTGGTGACGCGCTCGGCGTGCGTCTCCCTCCGGGAGCAGGACGCGGGGCTGTTCCGGACATAAGGGCCGTGGCGATGCGCCGCCGGAGGCATCCCGGTATCATTCCCCCGCATGAAACCAGACCTGCCCGCCAACCTCGTCGTCGTTGGGGACCGCGTCCTGATCCGGCCCGAGCGGGGCGAGGAGCGGACGAAGGTCGGCCTCTACCTGCCGGAGACGAGCACGAACAAGAACCCGGTCCGTGGCGGCCGGGTGGTGGCGGTCGGGCCCGGGACCCAGGTGATCACCCCCGCGGACGTCGAGGTGGAGCCGTGGAAGGTGCCCTCGCAGGAGCCGAAGTTCGTCCCGATGCAGGCGCGGCTGGGGGATTTCGCGCTGTTCCTCAAGAACGCCGCTGTCGAGATCACCTACCGCAAGCGCGAGTACCTCGTCGTCCCCCAGAGCGGGATCCTGCTCCTGATCCGGGACGAGGACGGCAACGCATCCGAAGTCGCCGCGTCCTGACCTACCCCCTCGCCTCCTCCCGAACCGCGCGCTTCTGGAGGACGCGCTTCTCGACGAAGGCGGCGATGAGTCCGGCGATGTCCTGTTTCGTCGTCTCCTCGATCCCGCGCAGGCCCGGGGAGGAGTTGACCTCCAGGACGAGCGGCCCCCGGTCGGAGCGGAGGATGTCGACGCCGGAGACCGACAGCCCGACGATCTGCGCGGCGCGGATGGCGGTCGCGCGCTCGGGCTCGGTGATCTCGACCCGCTCCGCCGAGCCGCCGCGGTGGAGGTTCGCCCGGAACTCGTCGGCCCGTCCCCGGCGCCTCATCGAGGCGATCACCTCGTCGCCGATGACGAAGCACCGCAGGTCGGTGCCGCGCGCCTCGCGGACGAACTCCTGGACCAGGAAGTGCGCCTGCAGGTTCCGGAACGCCTCGATGACGCTCTGGGCCGCCTTCCTCGTCTCGGCGAGCACCACCCCGCGCCCCTGCGTCCCCTCCAGGAGCTTGATGATCATCGGGGGGCCCCCGACGAGGTCGATCAGGTCCTGGTGGTCGTCCGGCCGGTTCGCGAACCCCGTGGCCGGAAGGCCGATCCCCTTGCGGGCCAGCAGCTGCAGGCAGTGCAGCTTGTCGCGCGCCCGCGCGATCGCGACGGAGCTGTTGAGCGCGAAGATCCCGATCGTCTCGAACTGCCGCACCACCGCCGTCCCGTAGAAGGAGATCGACGCGCCGATGCGCGGGATCACCGCGTCGAGCCCCGTGAGGGTCTCCCCCTTGTAGTGGATGTCCGGCCGGTCCGCGGTGATGTTCATCGTGCATCGCAGGGGGTCGACGACGCGCACGTCGTGGTCGCGCGCGCGCACGGCCTCCATGAGCCGCCGCGTCGAGTAGAGCTTCGGATCCCGGGACAGGATGGCGATTTTCATGCCCTCTCCCCGCGGATCCGCCTCGGCCGGCCGAGCACGTACGAACGGTCCGGGACGACCACCAGGCGCCGGCGCATCGCGCTACGGCCCAGGAGCATCCGGAAGGTCGTGCCGCCCCGGCGCGACAGCGTCACGTTGATCGGCCAGGATCGCAGGCCCAGCCGCACGCGGGTCCGCACGACCCAGCGCCGCTCTCGGTCGCCGCTGGAGTCCGACACGATCCGGTGCCCGGTGATGCGAGCCTCGCACCGGCGCGCGTCGGCGGTGCTCTGGCGGTGGGGGTACACGCTGAATCGGGCCATCGGGCGCCCCTCCGTGCGATAGGTCTCCAGCCGGAAGACGCGCAGGGCGGAGGAGCGCGCCCCGGTGTCGACCTTCGCCTCGATCGCCCGGATCCCGAGCTCCGGGAGCGCCACCCACTCGCGCCAGCCGACCTCGATCCGAGGCTTCGCCGTCGTCACGTCGACCCAGTGTATCGGTTTCCCGCCGCCCGTCGTGCGCCCGGGAAACCGGGTAGGATCGTCCCCCCTCGGACCATGATGCCGACCGTTCCGGAGGCGTTCCCCACCTGGAAGCCGCTGATGTCGTATCTCCGCCGCCGGCAGGGCGGGATTCTCGTCGGGATCGCGACGCTGACCGCCTGCAACCTCTGCGAACTGGCGCAGCCGCGGATCTGGAAGTGGATCATCGACCGGATCGGCGAGGGGGCCGCCACGCGCTCCGCGCTGGCGGCGGGTGTCTGCGCGATGCTCGTCGCCGCGCTGGGGCGGTCCGCCTTTTCCCTGCTGCAGAGGTGGTTCCTGCTCGGGACGGCCCGGCGGATCGAGTACGACCTGCGGAACGACCTGTTCCGCCACCTCCAGCGCCTGCCCCCTTCCTATTTCGCGCGCGTGAAGACGGGGGATCTCATGTCGCGCTCGACCAGCGATGTGAACGCCGTGCGTCTGGTCCTGGGGCTGGGGGTCATGCACCTGATCGACACGCTGAACCTCCTGGGCGTCTCGATCTTCTTCATGGTGCACACGAGTCCGCGCCTGACCCTCGTCGCCATGACGCCGCTCGCCATCCTGCCGTTCCTGTCGGCGCGGTTCACCCGGGAGATCCACCGCCGCTACGAGAAGGTCCAAGAGCACCTTTCGGTGATCTCGACGAAGGTCCAGGAGAACATCGCCGGGGTGCGCGTGGTCAAGGCGTTCGTCCAGGAGGGGACGGAGATCGTCCGGTTCGGGCGGCTCAACGAGGAGTACATCCGGCGGGTGCTCCACGAGGCGCGGATCGAGGCGCCGTTCAACCCGCTCCTGGGATTCTGCGCGGCGCTGGGCAAGGTGGCCGCCCTGTCGGTCGGCGGGGTGCTCGTGGCCCGGGAAGAGCTCGGTTTGGGGGATTACATATCGTTCTACGGGTTCCTGGAGATCGCCACATGGCCGATGAACGGGTTCGGGCACATCCTCACCTTCTGGCAGAAGGGGCGCACGTCGATGGGGCGGCTGCAGGAGGTCCTGACGGTCGCCCCCGAGATCGCCGACGCACCCGGCGCCGTGACGCTTCCCGCCGTGCGCGGGGTGGTCTCCCTGCGCGGCCTGACGGTCCGCTATGAGGGGGCGCACCATCCCGCGCTGGACACCCTGACGCTCGACATCCCCGCCGGGGCGTTCGTCGCCGTGGTCGGCTCCGTGGGGGCCGGGAAGTCGACGCTCCTGTCGGCCATCGCCCGGCTGGTGAAGGTCCCGGACGGGGAGCTCCTCGTCGACGGGGTCGACGTGAACCGCTTATCCCTCGCCTGCCTGCGGGGCGCCATGGGGATGGTTCCGCAGGAGACCTTCCTCTTTTCGGATACGGTCCGGAACAACATCGCCTTCGGCCGGATGGAGGCGACCGACGCGCAGGTCCGCGCCGCCGCGCGCCTGGCGCAGGTGGACGAGGAGATCCGCGCATTTCCCATGGGGTACAGCCAACTGCTCGGGGAGAGGGGTGTCACCCTCTCCGGGGGACAGCGGCAGCGCGTGGCGCTCGCCCGCGCGGTCCTGCGCGAGCCGTCGATCCTGCTGCTGGACAACTCCCTGTCGAGCGTCGACGCCCAGACGGAGGAGGCGATCCTGGGGGGGCTGCGGACCTTCCTGCGCGGGCGCACCGCGATCGTGGTTTCCCATCGGGTCTCGGCGGTCCGGGACGCCGACCGCATCCTCGTTCTCGACCGGGGGCGGATCGTCGAGGACGGGACCGACGCGCAGTTGCGCGCGCGCGGGGGGGAATACGCGTGGCTTTGCGAGCGCCAGGCGGCGCAGGAAGCCTTGGCGGGGGCGTGAGGGTCGAGTCGTTCCACGACGAGGAGGTCCGACAGAAGGCGTACGACCCGCGCCTGATGGGGCGCCTGTTGCGCTTCCTGCGCCCCTACCGCGCGCGCGTGGCGTGTCTCGTCGGATTGACCCTGGGCCTGGCCTTGGCGCATGTTGCGGTCCCCCGCGTGTGGAAGCTGGCCATGGATGGCCCGATCGCCACGCACGACCCGGGGGGGATCCTCCCGTACGGGGCGGCCTACCTGGGGATCGCTGCGGGGATCTTCCTTCTGCAGGCGGCACAATCATTCGCGATGACGGGGCTGGGGCTGCGCGTCACCCGGGACGTAAGGCAGAAGGTGTTCGCGCACCTGCAGGGGTTGGCGCTCCCCTACTACGACCGGCACCCGGTGGGGCGGCTGATGACGCGCGTGATGGGGGACGTCGACGCACTCAACGAACTCCTTTCCTCGGGGATCGTGGCGGCGTTCAGCGATATCTTCCTTCTGCTTGGGATCATGGTCGTGATGGTGGCCATGCACCCTCCCCTTGCGGGGGCGACCTTCGTGTCGCTGCTGCTTTTGGTCCCGGTGTCGCTGTGGTTCCGTTCCGTCGCGCAGAGGCTCTACCGGGAGATCCGCCTGCGGATCTCCCGCCTGAACGTCGTCACGCAGGAGAACATCACGGGGATGCGGGTCGTGCAGCTGTTCGGGCGCGAGGGGCGCAACTTCGACGAATTCGATACGGTCAACGCCGAGCACACCGTGTGGTGTCAGCGGGCGATCGTGCGGCACTCCGCCTACTCGGTGACGGTGATGTTCCTCCAGGTCCTGGCGATCTCGATCATCCTCGGATACGGGGGGTGGCGGATGCAGTCGGGGGATCCGGCGGCGACCGTCGGGCTCCTGGTCGCCTTCATCTGGTACGCGCGGATGTTCTTCCAGCCGATCATGGATCTCACGGACAAGTACAACATCCTCCTGGCCGCGATGGCCTCCTCGGAGCGGATCTTCCAGCTCCTGGACACCGACGAGAGGATCCGGGAGGTCCCTACGCCACGCCGGCTCCGGAGGGCGAAGGGGGAGGTCGTCTTCGAGGATGTCTGGATGTCGTACCGGGAGGGGACGGACGTCCTGAAGGGGGTCTCCTTCCGCGTGGAGGCGGGCTCGCGCGTCGCGCTGGTCGGGCACACGGGGACGGGGAAGACCTCGGTGATCTCGGCGCTCTTCCGCTTCTACGAGATCCGCCGGGGGCGGATCCTGCTCGACGGCATCCCCGTCTCCGATCTGGCGCTCGACGACCTGCGTCGCCAGATGGCGCTGGTCCTGCAGGAGCCGTTCCTGTTCAGCGGGACGATCCTCGAGAACCTGCGCCTGGGGCGCTCGGAGATCCCGCGCGGGAAGGTCGAGGAGGCGTGCCGCGCGGTCCGCATCCACGATTTCATCGTGAGCCGGGGGGGGTACGACGCGCCGGTCCAGGAGCGCGGTGCGGGGTTCTCGGAGGGGGAGCGGCAGCTCCTGTCATTCGCGCGGGCGCTCGTCTTCGACCCTTCGGTGCTGATCCTCGACGAGGCGACCGCGAACGTCGACACGCGCACCGAGATGGCGATCCAGGAGGCGTTGAAGATCCTCCTGCGCGGCCGGACGTCGCTAGTGATCGCGCATCGGCTCTCGACGATCCGGGAGTGCGACCGGATCCTCGTCTTCCATCAGGGGGAGATTCGCGAGCAGGGAACCCACGCGGAACTTCTTGCGCACGGGGGTCTCTACACGTCGCTTCATGCGCTCCAGTTCCGGGAGGGCGGGGTAGCCGTCAGGCCGCGGCCGCGCGCCTGGCCTTGACGATCGTCTCGCGCGGGGTCTTCAGCAGGTTGGAGGTCAGCCCCACGCGGGAGAGCGCCCAGATCCACCACTTGGTCGGGTCGTAGTGGTGCGGCGCGTAGCCGTTCCGGTAGTCGCCCGGGAACCGGTGGTGGAAGTTGTGGTACCCCTCCCCGAACGTGACCAGGGCGGTCAGGTAGTGGTCGCGGGCGGAGTCGTTCGAGGCGAACGGCTGGCTTCCGAGCATGTGCGCCAGCGAGTTCACGGCGAAGGTCGCGTGGTACTGGATGACAAGGCGGAGGAACGCCACGACAAGGATCGTTCCGGGGACATCCCCCCACAGGAGGCCCAGGAGGGAGGGGACCAGGAGTCCCACGATCAGCGCGAGCGGGACGTAGTGCCGATGCTGGAAGCGCAGGATCGGATCGCGCTCCAGGTCCTGCACGTTCGAGAAGTCGCTCCACTCCGGCGCCTTGAAGAAGATCCATCCGACGTGCGCCCACCAGAATCCGCGGCGGATGTTGTACGGGTCTTCCTCCTGGTCGGTGAACCGGTGGTGGCGGCGATGGTCGGAGGCCCAGCGCAGGGCGCTGTTTTGGACGGAGGCCGCGCCGAACAAGGCGTAGAAAAGGCGCACCGTCCAGTGCGCGCGGTAGGCGGCGTGGGCGAAATAGCGGTGATATCCGCCCGTGATCGACAGGCCGCAGAAGAGGAGCCACAGCGCCCCCAGCGCGAGGGTCCATGGGTTGCAACGGACGAAGACCAGGTACAGCACCCCGGCGATCGCCAGGGTATGCGCGGCGGCAAGGAACAGCGTGTTGACCCAGTCGATGCGGCGGCCGGGCGACGAGGCCGCCGTTTCCGGTGGGGGCGGGGCTTCCGTCAGGGTCGAGTTCGTCACGTTCGGGCCGCCGCCTCCGGTCGCCTGGGGCCCGGACCGGCTCGGCGCGGGGATTCTAGGGTGGACCGGGTAGGTTGTACAGGAGGGGGGCCGGGTATCGTGTGCCTCCGATGGGAAACGGGAAGGCACGGGCGCTGTTCCTGCGCTGCGCCCGGGGGGACCCAGAGGCCTGGGACGGGTTCCGTGCGCGATACGGGCCGCTCCTGGCGTATGTCGCGCGCAACCGGCTCGCCCGCGCCGGCAGCGTCCGGCAGGAGGATATCGAGGAGTCGGTCGCGCAGACGTACCTGCTCCTGCTGGAGGCGGACGGCGCGCGCCTGCGGCGGTACGACCCGGCGTACCGCCCGGCGACCTGGCTTGGGCTGATCGCCGCCGGCGCGGTCGTGGATCTGCTCCGTACGCGCTCGCGCGCCGTGCCGCCGTCCGCGCGGATGGACGGTCCCGCGCCGGAGGACCCGGCCGATGTCACGGAACGGCGGGAGCGGCAGGAACGCCTGCGCGAGGCGCTGTCGCGGATGGGACGCCGGGAGCGCCTGCTGGCGAGGCTCGTCTACGAGGAGGGGATGTCGCCGGGCGACGCCGCGCGGGTGCTCGGCATCCGGGTCGGAACCGCCTGGAGCCTCCTGTCCCGCCTGCGGGCCAGCCTCCGGGACAGGATCGGGGAGGATTGACCGGCGCCGATTCCGCCGGATTCCCTGCAAGCGGAACCGCCCCCGCACGGATGCTGACCGGATGGAACCAGGACCCTGTCCGGATCTCGCGCTTCTCGCCGCGGCGTGCGATGGCCTCCTCCCCGGGCCGGACCGGGAGGCGGCGCTGGCGCATCTGGACGCGTGCCCCGCGTGCCTCTCGCAAGTCTCTGCGGCGGCCTCCGGGGCCGCCTGGATGGAGGCCCCCGCGCGGCGCCGTGGTCTCCGGAGGCGCGCGGGGGCTGTCGCGGCCGCGGCTATCCTGGCCGGGTCGGCGCTTGCAGGATGGGCCGTCGCCCGGCGCGGGGGGGCGATCGACCCGATCTTCGAAGGGCGTCTGGTGGCTGCCGACGGGGAGGTGCTCGGCCCGCGGATCGCGGGGGACACGGCGATGCCGCGCTCGGGCGGGACGCTGGCGTTCCGCGACGGGACGCGCGCGGTCGCGGACCCCGGATCGGTCCTGCGCGTCGCCTCGCCCGGCGACGGGGAACGACTGCGTCTCGACCTCGACGCAGGCGGCGTCCGGATGGAAGTCCCCCCCGTGCCGGGTCGGGTCCGGGTCCGGACGCCGGTCGGGGACGTAACGGTGCTCGGAACGCGCTTCTCGGTCCGGCTGGCGCCGGGGTTCGGCGACCCGCCCGGTGCCCCCCCCCGCTACCTGGGGGTCGAGGTCGAGAGGGGGTGCGTGGCCGTCCGCGCGAACGGTCACGAAGTCCTCCTGTCGGCGGGACACCGGGCGCATCTGCTTTCCGGTGGAGCCCCGATCCGGCAGGCCGCGCAGGCGCAAGACGGCGATCTCTCGCGGATCACAGACCGTCTCGGGGATGCTGTGGCGCGAGGCGACCGGGATGGGGCGACCCTCGCCCTGGAGATGCTGCGTGCGCTGGACCCGGAACTCGCGGTCCGGACGCTGGAACGGATCCTCGACCCGGAGGGGGGACGATGAATCCGCGCGCGCGCCGGGGGATCGTTCTGGTTCTGGTGGCGATGCTGCTCGTCCTGCTGCTAGGGGGCGCCGTTGCGCTGGTCCAATTGACGCGCGCGCGCCGCCTCGTAACGGCCGGGTCGGTGGATTACGTGCGCGCGAGGCTGCATGCGGCGAGCGGCGTCGAGCGCGCCGTCTCGGAAGTGGTGCACGGCTCGGTTTCCGCGTACGAGGGAGAGGATTGGGACGGCAGCACGACCTACGGGGGGCCGGAGGAGACGCCGCCCAACGAGGTGTACGAGCCCGGGATCCTGAACGTGGCCGACTGCCCCGTGGAGCACGCGCGGCGGCCGTCGTTCTGGTCCGGGAGGGACGGGAACCTCGCGGGGGCCGACCGCGCCCCAGACTGGACGAAGGTGGACGGAAGGAACCGGGGGGTCTCCGGCCGCCTGCGCGGGACGTATGCCGACCGCCGCGACGCGCGCGGGGCACCTACACGCTCAAGATCGACGCCGAGCGCGGGATCCTCGTCCTCGGGGGGGTCCTGACGTCCCCGGGGGGGGCGCACATCAACACCTACGACACGACCCTGAAGCGGATCCTGGGGAATCTCGCGGAGGGGATCGGCGCGCCTCTCGCTCGCGCCGACGGGGAGGCTCTCGTGACGGCGCGGCCCGCAGGGGGGTGGACCTCGTGGGAAGCGCTGCGGAACGGGGCGCTCGGCGCGAGCCAGGCGAAGCTCGACCGGTTCCGCCCCTACCTCGCGCTGCGGGGCTGGGTGGACAAGAAGGTGATCGTCCCGAACGTCCAGGCGTCGATCGTCGACGTGAAGTTCCGGGCCTGGGCGGAGATCCGGACCGGGACGAGGGACGACGGGTCCGCCTCGGGGATGCGTCTCTGGAACATGCGCACCTCGAGCTACGCGCCGGGCTTCGAGCGCGACTCCGCGGGAACCATCGTCGGGCGGGCACCGGTCGAGATCAACTGGGCGATCCGGAATCCCCCGGTCCTGCGAGCGCTCCTCTCCGGTCTGGAGGGGGTGTACCTCTCGGACCGTGATGCGGCGGGCGGCTTCCAGTCACGCCCCTACCGTGTCCTGATTGACGGTGCCTCGGTCTGGATCGACACCCTAGGGATCATGCAGCGGGTCTCCCTGACGGGGGCCGATGTGGATGAAGTGGTGGCGGCGCTCGCGGCCCATTCGGGATTCGACCCCGCCGCCGACCGCTACCCCCATTGGGACGGGACGGCGGCGTTCGATTCCTGGGAGGAGTTCGCGTACTTCGTGGAGAGGAAGCTGACCACACTGTCCCGGCAGAAGAAGGACATTCTGCTGGCGAACTTCAACCCCAACTCACAGCTGAACAAGTCCAACCCGAACCTGGACTTCTTCCGGGAGGTGGACAAGTCGGACCTGCTCGCCTATTCGACGGAGTTCTCCTTTCGTCCGCTGGGCGAGATGCAGGTGGAGTCGCTGGGGAGGTTGACGGACGCCGGGGGGGCGCTTCTGGCGCGGCGCAGCGTGCGCGCGGCGATTCTCGACTCCCTGCATCTTCGGTTCACGGCACAGTCCGAGTTCGTGGCAGGAGATGGCGGCCTGGGAAAACTGGACGAGGCCGGGGACGAGACGAACTTCCGCGCCCCCGGCGAGGCGGACTTCCTGGGCGCCTACCAGGGCCCCGGGGGTGTGCAGGGGTTCGGAGCGAAGTTCCTCGGGAACGATGGCCTGGCCCTGCAAACGTACCCGGAGCCGCAGTGGGGCCCCGGGAGCCCCGCGCCGGCGCCGTACGACGGGAGCATCCAGCTGGCGACACTGGAAACGGTCGCCGATCCGGCCGTGGAACCGGGTCTGCGATTCCTCGCGTCGTGGGGCGACCGGCTGGACGCGGACTTCGCCCCGGGGGGGAAGACGGCGACCCCGGACATGCGGCTCATGGGCGCGGGAACGATGGACACATCCCTCTGGGGACGCTCGTCCGGGAACACCCTGGTCGGCACGATCCACCCGGACGGGCTCTATTCGGAGGACGCCCGTGCGCCGGGGTATCTGGCGAAGGACAACCTGAACGGGATCCAGGGCGCGGTCTCCTTCTGGGTGAAGCCGAACTACGACCTGTCCCGGACGGAGTTCGGCGAGGGCGGTCGCGGCCACCTCCACCTGAACCTGAGTCACCTGTCCGCCGACCCCGAGATCATCAATCACCAGGCCCGCACGCAAATCTACATGCTGGGTGCAGCAACCTCGTCCATCGGGAAGGCTTGGCTCGCCTTCTGGGAGACTCGGCATACGCAGGAAGACACTGGATTCGAGCACCGGCTGTCCATGCTGGTACCGGAATACCCGCTGCCACACCGCTGGTACCTGAATACCTTCTACTACAATTTCCTCGCGTCAGCCGAGCCGGAGCACGGGGTCCTCACCGTGGACGGGGGACGGACCGACACGGAGCGCAACGGCCCTGAGTCCTACACGGGGACGGTCGATCCCAGCGGGGCGGAGGACATCTCCTCCTCAGTCTCTCTCTTCGAGCCGGACGGGAAGGCACGCTTCTACATGGGGTTCCGCGGCTGCGAAACGGTGACGAACCTGATACGTATCGCGACGCGCTTTGCCGATGCAGACGCTACGATGGACGAGTTCGCGTTCCTCGATATGGTGACGTCGGACGCTTCGAGGAACTTTGCGCAGCTGCGATATCAGGACGGGCGGTACTACAAGGGGGCGGACGGATACGTCGTCGATGACGCCGTGTACACCTCGGCCGAGATCGCCCTCGCGCCGGGATCGGTCATCCAGGGTGCCGATACAACGTTCGTCCTGCCCCGGTACGATTCGGTCGACGACCCGAACTACGTCTTCCATAAGGCCCCCAACGCGGGCGACAAGCGGACCGAGGTCAAAGTCCGTATCGTGGACAGCGGCGGGACAGAGCACGATACGTTCCCCGTGGCCCTGGGGGACGGCCGCTTCCGGTACAAGATCGAGATCTTCCCGAACGTGGAGGATACGAACGACCCCCTGATCTCCAGTCCCATTCTGGATGACGTGACGTTCCACATCACGTCGCCGTCGGGGGTCCGGATCGTCTCCTGGGAGGAACCCGCGGGGAACTGACCCGATACGGCGCGTGACGGACCGGCCCTACGGCTGCATCGGGTGCGCCTTGAAGAACTCCCAGATCGCGCGGATCCCCTGGGGGACCATCTCGTGGTGGTCGGGATCGGCCGTTCCGCCTGGCTCCATGATGAACTCGACCGCGTGGCCGGCGGCCTTCAGTGCCTCCTCCGCCTGGCGTCCCGAGGCGCACGGGACCGAACGGTCCAGTTCCCCGTGGTACTGGATGAAGGGGCACCTGCGATCGGACGCGCCGTCCGTCGCCGCGCGGCCGCCGGCGAACATCCCGGCGGCGGCGAAGAGGTCCCCGCGCTCGACCCCCCACTCGAAGGTGTAGTAGGCGCCGCGCGAGTGCCCCGTGACGTAGATGCGGGCGAGGTCGATGTCGAAGCCGGCGAGGATCTCGTCGACCATCTTCATGACGAAGGCGTCGTCGTTCGCCTCCTGCCCGTCGTTCCAGTTCCGGTTCCCCCAGGGGGCGGCCAGGAGCGCCTCCCGCCCGGCGACCGGCTCCCAGTTGTGGAACATGTAGCCGGTGCTGGAGTTGGTCCCGTGCAGGAGGACGACGAGCGGCAGGGGGGCATCCCCCGTGACCCGCCCGCGGATCTCGTACCGCCGCGCGATCCCCCCCACGACGGTCGTGTGCTCCCCGGATGTCCCCCCGGATCCGCCGCTGGAGGCGCGCTCCGACAGGCGGATCTCGATCTCCCGCGGAGCTCCTTCGCGCTCCACGCGCAACGCGATCGTCAGGTGCACGGGCAGGGACCCCGCCAGCGCGGCGACGAACCCGGCGGCGTCCGCGGCGTCACGTCCCTGGATGGCGAGGATCCTGTCCCCGGGTTTGACCTTTCCCGCGACGGGGGAGCGGGGGAGCACCCGCGCCACCTCAAGCCCCGTTCCCTCGAGGATCAGCCCGAGATCCAGCGGCCTGCGGATCCGCGAGCGGCACCGCGCGAAGGGGGGCGAGATCCCCTTGAGGAGGTCCACCGACGCCTCGCGCGGGCGGCCGTTCACGGCCGTGATCGTCAGGGTGAAGTCCGATCGGGCGGGAGCCCGGCCGAGCGCCACGACGAGATCCTCCCAGGAGGCGACCGGCGCGCCGTCGCACGCAGCGATCGATTCCCCCCTCCGGAGCCTTCCGTGCCGCGCGGGGGACCCCTCGGCGACTTCCGCGACCCGGAGCCCCTGGTCGAAATGGAGGCCGAGGTCGTCGGGGGCGCGCACATCCCCCCGCAGGAAGGGCCACGCGCGCGCGGACGGGGCGGCCGGCGCCCCACCCCGCGGCGGGTCGGCCCGCGCGGCGAGGAGGACGAGCGTCGCGCATGCGAGGGGGAGAAGCGCCTTCCGGACCGGCCGCACGGCCACGCCGATAGTGTATGGCCCCGCGATTTGCGGTTCCAACAAGCGGGCGATGGGAATCGAACCCACGTACCCAGCTTGGAAGGCTGGGGCTCTACCATTGAGCTACGC
>JACQRN010000157.1 GCA_016206515.1 Planctomycetota bacterium
CACTACATCGGGTTTCGGAGAAAACCCTCGTTGCCTCTCAACGCCTTGCGACGATCCGCCCCCTCAAAATCGCCCAAAGATTGTCTCGACTGGCGAAGTCGGGCTAGGGCAGGAACCTGTCCGTCGCCCCCCAAGCGCCTCCCGGTACGCCGTGCTTGGCGCGACATTCTACCCGCTCACTCCCCCAACCACCCTGGCGACCGGTACGGCGACCCGACTGCGTCGAATCCGAGGCTGGAGAGCGGAATCGACAGCGGCTCGCAGGCGATCTGGCCGTCCGGGCCGTACACCGTCCCGACGATCCCCGGCTCGGGGGACGCGGTGTCGATCTCCAGAAACCAGAAGCATTCGGCGCGGTTCTCGGCGACCCGGAGCAGCCCGTCGCGCTCCCGCGGCAGGTCGCGGGGCTCACGCCCGATCCCGCTGCTGTTGATCTCATGGAGGGGGTACATCCCCGGCGCGTCGATCCGCCATGCGCTGCAGTAATGTGTGTCGCCCGACAGCAGGACGATCCCGGGGATCCTACACCGCGCCCATTCGGCGAACAGGGCGTCCCGCTCCTCGATGTAGGCCGCCCAGGAATCAGGTTTCTTCATCCGCCCGCACCACGGGACGCCGATCGCGACAAGTTTCACCCGCGCGGCGGACGAAGCAAGGGACTCGGTGAGCCATGCGCGCTGGCGCTCCCCCAGCATCGTCGCACCGCTCTCGCCCGGCGCCGTCCGGTGCCAGCGCCCGTCGAGCATCCAGATCCCGACGTCCCCGACCCGTGCCGCGAAACAGCACCCCTCCCCCTCCCCGAGGGGGCACGGAGGGTTCGGCCAGTAATCCCGAAAGCAGGAGAGAAAGGCGCCCTTCCCGGGAAGCCACCCGCCGGAATCGTTCTTCCCGAAGTTGTGATCGTCCCAGACGGCGAGCGTCGGGACATGGCAGGCGAGCGCGGCCAGGGGCGCCACCGAGCGGAGCGAGCGGTAGCGCAGCCGGTGCGCGGCGACCTTCGTGCTGTCGATATAGGCGTTGTCCCCGAGCGCGAGAACAAAGTCCGGCTCCAGGGACGCCAGCGCCGCGTATCCCCGGGCTTCCGGGAACTCCCGATCATCGAAGCAGGAGGTGATGCCGATCCGCAGGCGCACCGGCGTCCCTGGCGCGGGCCAGGTCCGCAGCGTCCATGCGGGGTCCGCGAACACCGTCCCGTCGACCCGGATGCGATAGGGGTACGACGTCTCCGGGGAGAGCCCCTCCAGGACGAGCGTCGCGGTGCAGTCGTGCTCACGCCCGGTCGAAGCCGTTGCGGTCGACACCACCTCTCCCGCCGCGTCGAGCGCCTCGCAGACGACCGTCCCCGGGGAGCGGGTCCGCGCCCAGACCCGGGCCGAGCGGTCGGTCACGTGACCCAGGACCGGCCCGTGAGCGAGAGAGCGTCTCCCCGCGTCGTTCGCGCCGAATGACAGGAGGATCAGGATGCAGAATCCGAGACCGAGGAGGCCGGCGGAGAGGACCAGGGCCAAGACGGATGAAGTCGTGCGTCCGGTCGGGCGGCGGGGACGGGCGCCGCAGAAGGGGGGTACGGCGTCAGTCCCCACAGCGTCCCGAACGGAGATGCTCGACCCAGCGGGCCTCCAGGCGCCCGCTCAGGCCGCGGACGGCGCGGGACAGGTCCGAGGCGACGGGGCAGTTCCCCTTGTCGCGCATCTCGCCCGCCAGGCGGCGGAGCGCGAGGAGATGCTCCCGCCCGCGCGCGCCGTCGCGTTCGATCTTCTGCGCGAGACCGGCGATCCGGTTCGTCCCGTCGCGGCACGGCGGGCACTGGCCGCACGAGGCGAGGAAGAACGACCGCGCGACCGAGAGCGTCCAGCCGGCAGGGCATCCCGCGGCGGGGAGAACGATGACGACCGCCTCGCTGCGGGGCCACGCGACCCGGCGCCAGACATCGTCCGTGAGAGCCGTCCCCGCCTCCTCCGGAAGGTAGACATCCCCCACGTTCAAGCCAACGATCTCAGC
>JACQRN010000019.1 GCA_016206515.1 Planctomycetota bacterium
CACGCACGCTCATGAAGCCCCCGCGACCGGCTGGTGCGTCCGGAGCCCCTCGAGGATGCGCTCGTCGATCCGCCCCTGCACGCAGCGCCGCGCGTATCCGAGCGCGCTCGCGAACGCCTGCGGGTTGCTCCGGCCGTGCGCGACGAGGCAGGTTCCCCGGGCGCCGAGGAGCAGCGCGCCCCCCGTCTCGGCATAGTTGGTCTGCGCCTTCAACTCCCGGAAGGCGCCTCGCGCGAGGAACGCCCCGAATGTCCGGACCCGGGACTTGAGCAGCCTCCCTTCCAGCATCTTGAACATGGCATCCGCAAGCCCCTCGCTAGCCTTCAGCACGACATTCCCCGCGAATCCGTCGCAGACGACGACATCCGTCGTTCCCTGGAAGATGTCGCGCCCCTCGACGAAGCCGTGGTAGGGAAGCCCTCGCGCGCGGATCAGGCGGGCCGCCTCCAGCACGAGCGGCGTCCCCTTCCCCTCCTCCTCGCCGATGTTGAGCACGCCCACCGTCGGGTGCGCCCGTCCCAGGACGCGCTCCGCAAGCGCGGACCCCATCAGCGCGTACTGGAGCAGGTCCTCCGGCGTGCTGGCGATGTTCGCGCCCACGTCGATGAGGACGCACTCCCCCTTCAGGGTGGGAAGGCAGACGGCGATCCCGGGGCGACGGACCCCCTCCAGGCGGCCGAGCCCCAGGGTCGCCGCGGCGACCGCTGCGCCGGTGTGCCCCGCCGAGACGAGGGCGTCGGACTCCCCCTTGGCGACGCACTCCACCGATCGAGAGATCGAGTTCGATGCCTTCCTGCGGAGGGCCCCGACCGGGCTCTCGCCCATCTCCACGCGGTCGGACGCGTCTGTGAGGGGGAGGCGCCTCCGGTCCTCCTCCGATGCGCCCCGCAGCAGCGGCTCGATGCCGGAGGTCGAGCCGACGAGCCGTACTTCCAGATCGCTCCAGCGGCGGACCGCCTCGATCGCCCCGGCCACCGCCGCCTCCGGCGCGTGGTCGCCCCCCATCGCATCCAAGGCGATCCTCACCGGCCGGGCGAGCGCTCCTGCGTGGGGGTCCGGGCTCAACTCTCCTCGACCTCGACGACCTGCTTTCCCGCGTAGGTCCCGCACACCGGGCAGATGGCGTGCGGACGCTTCACGTTCTTGCATCGCGGGCAGAGCGCCATCCCGGGGGGGCGAAGGGCCGTCTGGGAGCGCCGCATCCCCCGCCTCGACCCCGTCAGCTTCCGTTTCGGCTGTGCCATGCTACCGTCCGCTCCTTTCCAACCCCTCGCGCACCGCCTCGTACGCCGCCTCCACCGCCTCCCCCAGGCGGGAGGCGTCCTTCCCCCCGGCCTGTGCCAGGTCGGCGCGTCCGCCTCCCCCTCCGCCCATCCGGGATGCAGGTGACCCGATCACCTTTCCGGCGTCCAGCCCGCGCTCCACGAGCTCCTTGCTGAACCCCACCAGGAGGGCGGGGCGGCCGTCGGAATCGCCGCCGAGCACCGCCGCCTCGGCCCCGCCGCGCTCGCGCAGCCGGTCCCACCCCGCGCGGAGCGCGTCGGCCCCCGCCCCGGGACAGACGCCGCGAACGAGTTGGACGCCTCCGACCGCCTCCGCCTCCTGCCAGAGCCGGTCCACGGGGACGCCCTCGCCGGCGCCGCTGCGCGCCTGCCGGACGGCGGCCTTGCGCTCCTCCACCAGCTTGCGCGCCCGCGCGGCCAGCTCCGCCGTCGAACCGCCAAGGACTTCCTCCAACTCCCGCAACGAGGCGTGCTGCTCCTCGAAACGACGCAGCGCGCCGAAGCCGGTCAGGGCTTCCACCCGGCGCGCCCCGGCCCCGACGGACGACTCCCCGACGAGCAGGAACGGCCCGATCTGCCCGGTTCGCCCGACGTGGGTCCCCCCGCACAGCTCGACGCTGAACGACCCGATGGTGATCACGCGCACCCGGTCCCCATACTTCTCGCCGAACATCGCCTTCGCACCGACCTTCCGGGACTCCTCGATCGTCATCTCCTTGGACTCCACGGAGGTGTCCGCGAGGATCTCCCGGTTCACGATCTCCGCGATCTCGCGCGACTGCTCCGGTTGCAGCGCTTGCGCATGGCTGAAATCGAAACGGAGCCGGTCGGGGGCGACCAGGGAACCTGCCTGCGCCGCGCCCGCCCCCAGGATCTCCTGGAGGGCGGCGTGCAGCAGGTGCGTCGCGGTGTGGTTGCGCGCGACCGATTCCCTGCGATGCTCGTCGACCTCCGCGGAGACCTCGAGACCCGGATGCAGGATCCCCTCCTGGACCTCGCCGATATGCACCACAAGGCCGTCGAGTTTCCTCGTATCCATGACCCGCATTTCCCCGCCCGCCCAGCGGAGGCGGCCCGCATCCCCGACCTGTCCTCCGCCCTCTCCGTAGAACGTGGTCTTGTCGAGCAGCACGGCCACGCGCGCCCCGTGCCTTGCCTCCGTGAGGAGGCCACCCTCCCCGCCCTCCGCAGGAACGACGCCCAGGACCTTCCCCTTGGTGCCGAGCCGGTTGTACCCGACGAATCGAGTTTCGTCCGCGATCTGGCCGAGTCGGCCCCAAGGTCCCTTCACGAAGATTTCCCCGCTCATCGTGCTTGCCCCCCTCGCCTGCTTTCGCTGCCGCTCCATGGCGCGTTCGAACCCCGCGTGATCGACCTGCATCCCGTGGGCGCCCAGGACCCCCTCCGCCAGTTCCAGGGGGAACCCGTACGTATCGTAGAGGCGGAACGCCTCGTCCCCGACGAGAGTTTTCTCCCCGCGATGGCGCAGGAGCGCGACGACCTCATCGAGGACCTTGAGCCCCTGCCGGACGGTCTCCGTGAACCGCCCCTCCTCCCCGGAGAGCGTCGCGAGAATGGAGGCCGCCGCGGGGCGCAGCTGCGGGTACGCGGGCGCCATCCGCTCGATCACCGCCTCCCCGATGCCGTGCAGCATCGGGACGTCACGCTGCAGTTCCATCCGGTCGCGCAGGGCGCGGCGGATCAGGCGGCGCACGACGTACCCGCGCCCCTCGTTCGACGGGCGGACCCCGTCAGCCAGTGCGAAGACGACGGCGCGGGCGTGGTCCGCGATGCGGTGGATGCGCGCGGCCGCCTCCCCGCCCACGCCGCGCTCCACGCCGAGCACCCCCTCTACGCGCTCCACGATGGGACGCAGAAGGTCCGTCTCGAAGACCGAGGACGCACCCTGCAGTGTCGCCGTGACGCGTTCCAGCCCCATCCCGGTGTCGATGTTCTTCTGGGGGAGCGGCTCGAGCACCCCGCCGTCCCTCCGTTCGTACTGGGTGAACACGAGGTTCCAGATCTCCACGAAACGGTCGCAATCGCACATCACGTCGCACTCCCTCGAGCCGCACCCGTACTCGGCCCCGCGGTCGAAGAAGATCTCGCTGCACGGTCCGCACGGACCGTTGGGACCCTCGGCCGGTGCGTTCGCGGGCCAGAAGTTCGTCTCCGCTCCGGCACGCGTGATCCGGGAGGGGGAAAGCCCCACGTCCTTCTCCCAGACACGGGCGGCCTCCTCGTCCTCCCGGAAGACGGAGACCCGGAGGCGCTCGGCGTCCACGCCCAGCTCCTCCCGGAGGAACTCCCAGGCCCACGTGATCGCCTCACGTTTGAAATAGTCCCCGAAGGAGAAATTCCCCATCATCTCGAAGAAGGTCAGGTGCCTCGGGGTGCGCCCAACCGACTCGATATCGCCCGTGCGGATGCATTTCTGCGAGGTCGTCACGCGACGGTCCGGGATCGGCCCGATCCCGAGGAACTGCCGCTTGAACGGCGCCATCCCGGCGCCGATGAACAGCAGGGTGGGGTCGTTCTCCGGGACCAGGCCGGCGCTCGGCCGCCGGCGATGTCCCCGCGCGGCGAAGAACGCGAGGTAGCGCTCGCGGATCTCGTCGCCGGTCGCGGTCGCACCGCTCACGGACCCTCCGCGCCCCGGGCTACTCGACGCTCATCCGGTAGTTGCGCAGATACCGGTTGAACGATCGCTCCGTGATAATCTCGCACTCGAGCCTCTTCGCCATCTCCATGGAGCGGTCATAGCGGCGGAACTCGGCCTCCTGGGCGTTTTCGTCCGGGACATTGCCGATGACGAGGAACGTCGTGTCGACGCCCACCTCGTCCTGGACCTCTCCGCCATCGCTCCGGATCAGGAACTCCGCCTCCTCCTGCGTGTGCATGTCGAGAACGCCGGCCAGCACGAACCTCGGCATCTTGTTCCGCTGGTAGACCGGGTTCGCCACGTAGTCGCCGGACAGCACGGGGTCGTGGTTGTCGTAGAACCGCCGGTGGAGCGTGTGGGTCTCGTCCTCGTATTCGTCCGGCTCCGAGACCAGGATGCGAGCCTCGCACCAGGTGTCGTGCAGGCGGACGACCTCCAGCGTCGCCTTCCACACGGGCATGCCGCCCTTCTCCCTGCGGAACGCCGCGAAGCGCATCCCCCTGCGCACCCGATCCTGGTGCCCCAGGTCGATGTACGCGACCTCCCGCTCGGGGACGACCTCCACGAGTTCCCCGTCCACGCCCGTCTCCTCCCAGGGGCGGGAGACGAGCGCCCCCTGCCGCTGCATCTCCTCCAGGGTCTGCGTCACCTGGCCCAGATTCAGCTGCAGGGCGTTGACCCTTTCCTGCGCCTCCTCCTGCACGCGGGAGATCTGCTGCTCGAGCTCCCGGATCCGTCCCTCATGGGTGTCACGCTGGGCCAGGTAGCCGTCCCGTTCCGCGATCCGCTGCGAGATCTGCTGCTGGAGATCCGAAACCGTCGTGCCCCGTTGCGCCCGCTCGGCCTGGATCTGCTCCTGGAGGATGCGGATCTGCTCCCGGGTCTCCTGCTCGAGCCCCTCCCGGCCGGCCTTCACACGGGACACCTCGTCCTGCATCTCCACGATCCGGTTCCTCTGCTCATCGACGATGTTGAGAATCCACCGCCCGCTGGTGGCGAGCATCTCCCTCCAGTCCGGGCCACCCGCCTCCGCCGGATCCATCGGGAGATTGGCGTAGTAGTGGTCGTGCAAGGCCTTCATGATGTCCTGTCGGCGCTGCCGCGCCTCCCCGGTCAGCTGGTAGGTGTCGCTCGAGAAAAACTTGTCCGCCGACTCCCCGGACCCGACGAACCACGGGACGACCTCCTTGAGGACCGCGACCGATGCGGACTCCTTGTCCTTCCACACCCTCACTTCCGCCTCCGCCGTGGCCACCTGGATCTCAAGTTCTTGGGCACGGCTGTGCCGCAGATACCCCCAGAACCCCGCCACGAGAAGCCCCACCCCCAGGACCGCGACGAACATGGGGTGGACCCCCGCACGCACCGCGCCCGACCTGACCTTGATCTGTTTTGCCATACGCCTCCCGCTTAAGCCATGCTCCGCAGGGACCTCATCGTAGGTCCCCCCCCTCATACAAGTCCAGAAGCGCCTCCACCATGCGGATGGATCCGAATCGTACCGCGAGGGCGGGCGCCTCTCCACCGCGCGTTCCCTTGAGCAAGGTCCGCGACACAAGGTGGGAGAGGGCACGGACATCACCTGCCGGCACGAGCGAGCATCCCGGCCCGCGTGCCTCGCGCGCGCCATCGAGGTCGAACGCGACCGCGGGGAGTCCGGCCCATTGGGCCTGGACGAGGACGCGGGGGACCCCCTCGCGCAGGGAGGCATGAACCAACAGGTCGCATGCCCCGAGGAGATCGGATACCTCCTCCGGCGCAAGCCTCCCGCACCAGCGGACGGCCTCCTCCACGCCATGCGAGCGTGCGCGTTGGCGTAGTGCGCCATGGTACGCCCCGTCCCCCACCAGCAGGACGGCGGCGTCCGGCACGATTCGCCGTATCGCGGGGAGCGCCTCGATCAGGAACTCCTGCCCCTTCAAACGGTAGTGGCGCCCCACCACGACGATCCATCGTGCCCCCTCCGCCAGACCGAGGTGCGAAGCCCATCGCGCCCGGACGTCTGTCGCCGGACGATCAGCCCCCGAGCGCATCCCGCTGTACACCACGCGGACGCGAGAGCGCGGGGCGATCCCCATCGACACGAGATCGTCCGCAAGACGTCTGGACACGGTCACCCAGGCATCCGTGACGGGAGCCGTCAGCCGCTCCGCCAGGCGCGCGAGCTGCCTCCACGGGGACCCGAGGGTTCCGTAAACGAACGGGCCATGCACGGTGTGGACGATCCGCGGCACTCCCGCCAGGGACGCGGCCCACCGTCCGAGGATCCCCCCCTTCGCGCTGTGCGTATGAACCACGTCCGGCCGCAGGCGCCGCAGACTCGCCCAGAGCGCGAGGAACGCGAGCGCGTCGCGCCAGGGCGAGACCTCGCGCGACAGGAACGGGATGTATTCGAGCCGCGTCCGCGCATCCGGCGCTGGAGGGCGGAGTTCCCCTTCCTTCCCGCGGGGTCGCCCGGAGAGGATCGTTACGTTCCAGCGCCCCGTCCGGCCCGCGCCTTCCGAGGAGAGGAGCGTGTTCTCCTGCGCGCCCCCCACGATCCAACGGGTGATGACATGCGCGAG
>JACQRN010000158.1 GCA_016206515.1 Planctomycetota bacterium
CTCTCGATCCCGGGATCTGCAACCAGCGCACCCGGCAACTTCCATGCACCTCTTGTCGGCTCGTCAGGGGCATCGACTCAAGCGCTTCGGGGCAGGGAAGTCGCATGACCCGCTATCCAAGTACGAATCCTCTGGAGGTCTCCACCCGCGGCCTTGACGAAGGTACGTACGGCGAGGCAGCCTAGTGCCCCATGCGGCACAAGATCCGTGCGCCAGAGGTGGGAGAGGGGGAGGACGAGTTCGAGGTCGCCTCCGTGAAGGTGGAGGAGGGGGACCTCGTCGAGGAGGGGGATGTCCTGGTGGTCCTCCTGTGTGGGGAAGAGGGTCAGAACGAGGTGACCGCCCCCGTGTCCGGTCGCGTCGTCGACGTCAAGGTGGAGGAGGGGGATTCCGTCGCCGCCGGGGACATTCTCCTCCTCCTGAAGGAGGTCGCGGAGGGCGGGGAGGACGAGGACCCCTCCGAGGGGTAGCATGCCCGCCTCCGCGGGCGATTAGCTCAACCGGCAGAGCGCCACCCTTACAAGGTGGAGGTCGCAGGTTCGAACCCTGCATCGCCCATATGGAACGGCGAAACGCCCGGACGTCCTGTCCAGGCGTTTCGCGTCTTGGCCGGCTCGGCGGAGCCTCGCCGGCCAAGCCTCGCTTCAGGACACCCCGCGCGCGAAACCGTGCGCGCGGGGACCCGGTCCTTCCGCTCGGCGACCGCGGACATCCTGTCCGCGGAAGGTCCTCGCTCCCGCTTACCCGACGATCCGCCGCCCCTCGTCGAGGCGGAACCCCTGCAGGAGCATCCGCAACTGCTCGGGTGTGGGGGAGACCTCCATCCCCGTCTTCTCCTCGATGAACCCCGTCTGGATCAGCGTGCAGAGCGCCTGGTTGAAGGTCTGCATCCCCTCGTCCTTCCCCCCCTCGATGACATCGGAGACCTTCGCCTCCTCGCCTTCCTTGATCAGCTTCCGGATGATCGGGTTCGAGATCATCACCTCGACGGCGGGGACCCGCAAGACCCCGGGCTTGATCGAGGGGAGGAGCTTCTGGCAGACGATCCCCTTCAGGTTGAAGTGGAGCCCCGATCGGATCTGTTTGTGGCGCTCCGGGGGGAACAGGTCGAGGATGCGGCCGAACGACTGCGTGACGGTCGAGGCGTGGAGCGTGCCGAAGACGAGGTGCCCCGTCTCGGCGGCGGTGAGCGCAAAGTCGAACGTCTCGGCGTCGCGCATCTCGCCGGCGACGATCACGTCGGGGTCCTGGCGCATCAGCGCGCGGATCGCGGAGCGGAAGTCACGCGTGTCGAACCCGACCTCGCGCTGATGGATGATCGCCTTCTTGTCCGTGTAGACGTATTCGATCGGGTCCTCGACCGTCACGATGTGGCACCGCGCGCGCGCGTTGATCGTCTCGATGATCGAGGCGATCGTGGTCGACTTGCCGCTTCCGGTGACGCCGGCCAGGAGGATCAGCCCCTGGTCGAAGCTCGCCAGGCGTTTCAGCGCCAGGGCCGGCAGGTACAGCTCGTCGAAGGTCGGGATGCGGGACTTGACGAACCGCGCCGAGAGCGCGACGCAGCCGCGCTCCCGGTAGAGGTTCATCCGGAAGCGGCGCCCGTCCGGCAGCAGGTACGCGAAGTCGAGATCCCCGCTCTCCTCGAAGACGCGGCGCTGCCCGTCGGCGAGCGCCTCGTAGCAGACCGCCTGGACGCGCTCGGCGGACATCGGCGGGAGCTCGAGATGGCGGCAGAACCCTCCGATCCGCATGACGGGGACGCTTCCTGCCTTCAGGTGCAGGTCGGACGCCTGCAGTTTCTCCATGCTCCCCAGTAGGCGGTCGAGCTCTCGCGCGCGGGGCTTCCCCTGGGGGGGCTCGACCTCCTGCGCGGTCACGACGGGTTCCCGGGTCTCGTGGCCCACGGCTCGACATGGTATCGCCCGGGGGCGGGCCACTACCATGGAGGCATGAGGCGAAGGCTCCTGGTGTTCGCGGTGCTCCTGGCGGCCGGCTGCGGCGCGCCTCCTGCGCGGCCGGACGACGCCCCGGAGCGCACGATCGACCCGATCGAGATCGGTCGGCACGAGCCGATCCGCGTGGAGGAGGTCTGGACGGGGCTGGACGACTCGCGCCAGCCCGTCCGCCGCATCGGGTATCTGCGCACCAGTCGCGTCCCGACCGGGGGCCGCGGCGCGCAGGTCATCTACCGGTTCCTGACGCTCGAGGGGCGCTCGGTCGGCCATATGCTCGAGCGCGGGGATACCTACCGCTACCGGTACGACCGCCACCGGGAGCGCGACGTGCACGAGCCGGTCGGGTCGCACTCCCTTCCGTCGGCCGCGCGGGTCCTCTACGGCCTGTCGGAGAGGGAGCCGGTGACGTTCGTGCTACTGGTCGGGCGCGAGGACGCCGCTGCGCGTTGACCCGCGTCGGCGCGCCTCCCTATACTCCCGCTCCATGGCCCGGACTTGGCGTTTCGCGGGGCTGGCCGCCGCGATCCTGCTGACCGTCTTCTTCACGGTGAATACGGGACGGCAGGTCCGCGCCTCCCCGGTCGAGCCGGTGGAGGCGTTGGAGTCGCTGGTGGTCGCCTCGCCGCATCTCCCCCTCTCGACAGAGGGGGGGGCGCCGCTGTCCGACGACCCGCCGGGGTACGTCTACTGGAAGACGGTGATGGCGCGCGTCACGGCGTACGATCCCTCGGAGCGGTGCTGCGCGCCGTTCGCGGACGGCCGCACCTCGATCGGGGACAACGCTTGGCGGATGGACGGTGTCGCGGCGGACCCGGCGGTCCTCCCGTACCGCACGCTGGTCTGGGTGCCCGGGATCGGCTGGCGAGAGGTCGACGACACCGGCGGCGCCATGAAGGCTTCCTGGCGCCGGGAGCGGACGGTCCACATCGACGTGCGGATGCCCTACTTCTACCAGGCCCGCCGCTGGGGGGTCCGGCACCTCCCGATACGCCTGTACCGGCGCCTGGCGGAAGTGCGCTGACGCGCCCGGTTACCGCTTCCGTTTGGCCGGCGGCTTCTTCGGCGCCGCGGCAGCGATCCGCCTCGGGCCCGCCTTTTTCACGGCGGCGGTCGGCTTCCCAGGCGTCCCCGCGCGCTTCGGCGGTACGGACTCCGGGCGCTTGGAGGCGGCCGGGGCGCCCCTACGCCCCATGGACCCGGCGGGGACCGGCGTGCCCGGTGCTGGCGCGGGCGGTCTCTTCGGCTTCGGCTTGCGCTTCGGCTTGACCCCCAGGATCTTGCACAGGCGGCGATATTCGACGCGCAGATACTTGCGCCCCTCGCGCAGCACGCGGGGCGGCTTCTTGTCGGTCGGTTTCAGGTAGTCCCAGATGTCGATCTGCGCTTCGACGTACTTCAGCCGGGCTTCGAGCATCTTCGGGTCGGCCATGGGCCGGACAGTTTATCCCGTCAGCCGCAGCCGGACGAGCCTTCCGAGCATCCAGAGCGGATCGAGGGGGCGCAGCTTCGTCCCCTCCCGATGGTTCCAGGTGATCGGAATCGCGACGACCTCGATCCGTGCCTTTCGGGCGCGCCAGAGGAGCTCCGCGTCGAAGGTCCAGCGCGGGTCGGAGAGCCTCTCGAAGAGGCGCCGCGCCTCGTCGGTCCGGAGCGCCTTGAAGCCGCACAGATGGTCGCGCACCTCGGTGCCGAGGATCATCCTGGTGCACAGGTTGAACCCCCAGCTGGTCAGTCGTCGCAGGGGGGGTTGGAGGGTCCGGGAGGAGGGGTGATTGCGGTCCCCGACGGCAAAGGGGGCCCGCTCGAGCGCCGCCAGAAGCGCCGGGATCTGGTCCGGGGATGTGGCGCCGTCCGCGTCGAGGAACAGGACCGCCCCGCCGCGGGACTCGCGCACGCCGCGCTGCACCGCGGCCCCCTTCCCGCGGTTGGTCTCCTGCCGCACGAGGCGCCACGGTCGCTCCTGTGTGCCGTGCGCCTCGCAGAGCGCGGCGATCTTCGCGGCGGTGTCGTCGACGGACCCGTCATCGATCCAGAGCACCTCGTGGGGGACCGCCCACGCCCGGAGGAAGGACGCAAGGTCGCGCGCGAACGGATCGAGTCTCCCCGACTCGTTGTAGGCGGGGATGAGGATCGAGACCTCCGCTCCGCCGCCGCCCTGCGCCACGGACAGGGGGTCCTACCCCGCGCGCCCGCGCCCGGGGCGTCTGACGCGCTTCAGGATGTTCTTGGCCGCCTCGGCGCTCGGATGCTTCGGGGCGCGCCGCAGGAACAGCCCCAGCAGGTCGCACCCCAGCGCATCCATGGGGGGGGCCCCGTCGGAGAGGTGGAACCCGAGGAAGTAGAGCGCCTGCGGGGGGACCTCGCGGTCGCCCCCCAGGCGCGTCAGGAGCTTCGCATGATGCGACCGGCCCAGGGACGAGAACCGGGCGAGCGCCGTGTCGGTCTGCCGCGCGCGCGGGGTCAGGGCGAGGGACGACTGTTGCAGCGACAGGATCGCCTCGGCGTAGCGGGTCTCGAAGTCGTCCGGGGAGAGCTTCGAGGCGAGGTGGACTAGGCGGGCCGACTCCCGGAACCGCTTCGACTTCCGGGAGCGGAGCGCCTCCTCGAGGAGGGTCTTCGTGATCCCCGCGCGGTCGGCGACCTGCAGGACGTCCAGGAGGATGTCCGAGACGGGATCTTCCTTGCGGACGAGTTCGAGGAAGCGCGTGCGCGCCTGGCGGACGAACGCCCCGGACAGGCGCTCCCCCTGGAGCCGCAGGGCGCGACCCAGGGCCCGCGCGAGGGGGGAGGGGGCCCCCGGCTGGAGGCGGCGCAGGAGGAGCGGCGGCGCGCACCGCATCCGTCCCAGGGTGTCGGCAAGATCGTTGCGCCCCCCCTCGTCGGCCCCCTCGAGCGCCTTGAGGAGGGCGGACACGGTGCGGGAGGTGTCGAGCGTCTCGATGCGCTTGAGCGCGAAGGTTCGCGCCGAGGCGCCGGCGCGGACAAGCTCCAGGAGCGCGCCAAGGTGCGACTCGCGCACCGGCAGGTTCGCCAGCAGAGGGAGCGTCGCCTCGACGACCTGGGCGGTTCCCTGACGCGCCAGGTCTAGGAGGGGGGCGGTGAGTGTCGCGTCGACCTCCCCCGGCACCAGCGAGCGCAGGGCGGCGCAGGCGATCTCCGGGGCGGTGCGCGCCTTGAGGTAGCGCGCCGCCCAGCGCCCCGGCGCGTCCTGTGCTTCCTTGGCCAGGGGGATCAGGTGCGCGATCGCCCTCGGGGCCTTGTCGGGGGAAAGGCTTCCGACGATCCGGGCGGCCTCGTCCCGGAGCGCCTTGCGGGTCGCGTCGTCTGCGCGCGGCAGGGCGGAGAGAAGGTGGCCCGCGGCCGCCTCGATCGCCTGCGCGTCGGTGCCGCGGAAGATCTCCAGCAGCGCCTCGAGCGCCTCCCTCGTGCCCAGGGTGGAGAGGATGTCGGAGGCGGCCAGTCGCGCGGAGGTGGGGCCCGTGCGGATCATCCGCGCGAGGGGTTCGATGGGGGGGGTCGCGAGGCGTTTGTAGGTGTCGATCGCCTTCGCCCGTACCGCCCCGTCGCGCCCCATGGCGGCGGCGAGGACCGGGACCATGTCGGGACCCGGGGAGCGGCCCAGGGCGTCCATCGCATACCCGGACAGGACCCCGTTGGCCGATCCGGCGGCCTTGCGCAGCATGGACCGGACAGCCGGATCCTCGGGAAGCAGATACCCCAGGATCCGCGCCGCGGCGCAGGCGAGTTCCTGGTCTTCCCCCTCGAGGAGGGCGACGACACGGGGGACCTGCAGAGAGGAGGATTCCTTGTCCATCGAGCCCTTTCCGTGTACGGCTTGACCGGGATGCTTCTTCTTTGTCATGCCGCTATCCTAGTGGAACACGGCGGTTGCGTGTAGGGTGAATCTCGTAACTTATTATACTGTATGTAGTTAAGTATTCTACCTTGCCGGGTTCAGATCGGCCCAGTCATAGATCGTCAGACCCGCGCCCAGACATCGTCTCGATGTGATCTCCTTCCATAGGAAAGGAAGCCCTGCGTTCTCCAGCCCCTCCAAAGACCCTTCCCCGCCGCGTCTGGCCGCTCCGGTGTGGACCTCGAAGACGGGGCGGACCCCCTCCAGGAGCGCGGCGAGGCGCTCCCAACCCGGCCCATCGCGCATCCCGCTGACGACCAGGAGGTCGATCCCCGCGCCGGAGAGCGCCTCCGGACGCATCGGGAGGGTCGGCCGAGAGAAGGTGCTCCGTGAGGCGCTTTCCTCGTTGTCCTGGATGAGGAAGTGCAGAGCGAATCGCCTCCCCCCCTGTCGTTCGCCGATCGTACGCAGGCGGCGCAGGCGGTCCCTCTGGGCGTCCGATCCCGCAGCCGCTTCCATATCTTCCAACTGGGCGTCGGTGCGGCCGAACGCCCAGGTCGGCAGGGCGCCGGTCGTCCAGAAGGTGTGGTCGAGAGCGAGGCGCGCGTCGTCGGGGACCTCCGGGGCGGTCTGCAGCCAGCGCGCGAGCTCGACGCGCGCGTCCGGGCGCGTCAGGAGCCGGTCGAACAGGACCGACTTCGCGGCGGTCGGCGCCCCCGCCAGCAGGACGGCCAGCGGAAGGAGGAGGCGGCGCTTCCCGTGCGGGATCGCCCGCGCCAGGACCTGCGCGGCGCCGAGGCACGCGAACGGGAGGATCGGCGCCGCGCAGGTC
>JACQRN010000162.1 GCA_016206515.1 Planctomycetota bacterium
ATGCAGGCGCGCTGGGGCTCGCACGGCGACTACGAGATCATCGCCCTCTGCCCGGATTCCCCCCAGGAGTGCTTCGACCTGATGATCCGCAGTTTCAACCTGTCGGAGCAGTTCCGGACGCCGGTCCTCCTCATGATGGACGAGATCGTCGGGCACATGACCGAGCGGGTCGTGATCCCGTCCCCCGACGAGATCACCCTCGTCCCGCGCCGGTTGACCACCGCCCCGAAGCACGAGTACTGGCCGTACGTCCCGGACGAGGATCATGTCCCCCCGATCGCGCGCGCCGGGGACGGCTACCGCTTCCACGTGACGGGGCTGACGCACGACCATCGCGGCTACCCCTCCCTCGACGCGAAGACCCAGCACGAGCTCCTCTGGCGCCTGAAGCGGAAGATCCTGGACAACCGCGGGAAGATCCTCTCGTACGAGAGTGTCATGATGGACGACGCGCAGGTCTGCCTCGTCGCGTACGGGGTCACCTCGCGCCTCGCGCGGTCGGCCGTCCAGATCGCCCGGCGCAACGGCATCCGGGCGGGGATGCTCCGGCTCGTCACCGTCTGGCCGTTCGCGGAGGATCTCATCGGGCAGATCGCCGGGCAGGTGAAGGCGTTCGTCGTCCCCGAGATCAACCTCGGCCAGATCGTCCTCGAGGTGGAACGTGCCGCGCGGGGACGCGCACGGGTCGTCTCCGTGCCGCACGCCGGCGGCGCCCTCCACGACGAGCCGACCCTCCTGCGCGCCATCCAGGAGGCCGTGGCATGAATCCCCAGACGATCGAGACCGCGCCGCGACGGACGCGGGCGAAAGCCGACGCACCCTCCCATCCGATGGACGCCATCCTGCGGATGGACCGCATGCCGCACATCTGGTGCCCCGGGTGCGGGATCGGGACGGTCACCTCGTGTTTCGCGCGGGCCGTCGAGGAGAGCAAGATCGACCTGGACCGGCTGTCGGTGGTCTCCGGGATCGGCTGCACCGGGCGCGTCGCGGGATACCTCCACCTCGACAGCTACCACACCACGCACGGCCGCGCGCTCCCGTTCGCCACGGGGCTGCACCTGGCCAACCCGGACCTGCGGGTGGTGACGATCTCCGGGGACGGGGACCTCGTCGCGATCGGCGGGAACCACCTGATCCACGCGGCCCGCCGCAACCTCGACATGACGGTCCTGTGCGTGAACAACTTCACCTACGGCATGACGGGGGGGCAGGTTGCCCCGACGACCCCCGAGGGGATGGTGGCGACGACGTCCCCCTACGGATGCCTGGAGACACCCTTCAACATTCCGTACCTCGTCGCCTCCGCTGGCGCGACGTTCGTGGCCCGGTGGACAACCCTCCACGTCCGGCGGATGACGGACACCTTCGTGCGGGCCCTCACGCGGAAGGGGTTCAGCTTCGTGGAGATCATCGCGCCGTGCCCGGAGCTGTACATGCGCAGGAACAAGCTCGGCGACGGGCTGGCCATGATGAAGCGCTTCCAGCAGGACTGCGTGATCGCCCACGGGGCGGATCCGAAGGAAGCCGACATCGGCGCGACCGGGAGGATCCTGATCGGGAGGTTCGTCGATACCGATCGCCCCACGTACATCGACGCCTACCGGGGGATGGTGGCGAAACTGGGCGGGAAGAAGGGTGCGTAAGGGGGACATGGAGAGCGCCGCGCTGACGATTCCCGAGCGCAACGCCGTGGAGGTCCGTTTCTCCGGGTTCGGCGGCCAGGGGGTCGTGCTGGCCGGCTACATCGCGGGGAAGGCCGCGGCGATCTTCGAGGGGCGGCACGCGACGCTCACCCGGTCCTTCGGGCCGGAGTCGCGCGGGGGCGCCTGCGCGGCGGCGGTCGTGATCTGCGACGAGCGCGTCGACTACCCCTTCCCCCGCGCGCAGGACGTCCTCGTCGCCCTGTCGCAGGCGGCGTACCTGCAGCACGTCGGGAAGATGCGCCCCGGCGGGATCCTGATTTATGAAGAGGATCTCGTGCATCCGGAGCCTCCGCCCGAGGGCGTGCGCATGTGTCCCATCCCCGCCACGCGCCTCGCCGGGGAGCTCGGGCGGAAGATGGTCCTCAATATCGTGGTGCTCGGGTTCTTCGCGGCGGTCACGAAGGCGGTCGACCCGGAGGCGTTGCGCAAGGCGCTCCTGGCCTCGGTGCCGAAGGGGACCGAGGAGCTCAACCTCAAGGCGTTCGAAACGGGGTATGCGTACGGCGGGAAAGGCGGGGAGGGACGATGACACAGCCGAAGGGGGAGAGGGTCGGGGTGTTCGTCTGCGAGTGCGGGAAGAACATCGCCGCGACGGTCGATTGCGAGGAGGTCCGCACCTACGCCGAGGGGGTACCGGGGGTCGTCTGCAGCGTCCGGAACAAGTACACGTGTTCCGAGCCGGGCCAGAAGGAGGTGCAGCGCTGGATCAAGGAGAAGGCGCTCGACCGCGTCGTGATCGCGGCGTGCTCGCCGCGCCTCCACGAGCCGACCTTCCGCAAGTGCGCGCGCACCGCAGGGCTCAACCCCTACCTGATGGAGATGGCCAACATCCGGGAGCACTGCTCCTGGGTCCACCAGCGGGAGCGTCCGGCGGCGACGCGAAAGGCGAAGGACCTGGTCCGCAGCGCGGTGGCGCGCGCGCGGAACCTGGTCCCCCAGCAGGAGACCGAGGTCCCCGTGACCCCCGCCGCGCTCGTGATCGGGGGGGGGATCGCCGGGATCCAGACCTCGCTCGACCTGGCCAACGCCGGGACGAAGGTCTTCCTCGTGGAGAGGGAGGCATCCCTCGGCGGGATCATGTCCCAGATCGACAAGACCTATCCCACCATGGACTGCTCCATATGAATCCTCGGCCCGAAGATGATGGATGCCGGTCGGCATCCCAACATTGAGCTCCTGACCTACAGCGACGTCGAGCAGATCAGCGGGTACGTCGGCAACTTCAAGGCGCGCGTCCGCAAGCGCGCGCGGTTCGTCAACGAGAAGGAGTGCACGGCGTGCGGGGACTGCGTGGAGGTCTGCCCCGTCGTCGTCCGCGACGGGTTCGAGGTGGGGCTCGCCAGCCGCAAGGCGATCTCCATCCCCTTCCCGCAGGCGGTCCCGGCCGCGTACCTGATCCGCAAGGACGAGTGCCTCGGGCAGAACCCGATCGCCTGCGGGAAGTGCGCCGCGGCGTGCGAGAAGAAGTGCATCGACTTCGACATGCGCGACCAGATCCGCGAGATCGAGGTCGGCGCGGTCGTCGTCGCCACGGGCGCCGAGGTCACCGACCCGACCTCCCTGGAGGAGTACGGCTACCGGAAGTACCCGAACGTGATCACGTCCCTGGAGTTCGAGCGGCTGGTGAGCGCCGGCGGGCCCACCGGCGGGGCGCTGGTCCGGTTCTCGGACCTGGCGCTCCCGAAGCGGGTCGCCTTCATCCAGTGCGTGGGGTCCCGCTCCCCGAGGACCGGCCACCCCTACTGCAGCAACATCTGCTGCATGAACACGGTGAAGGACTCCCTCCTGATCAAGGAGCACGACCCCGACACCGAGGTGGACGTCTTCTACATGGACATCCGCGCCTTCGGGAAGGGGTTCGAGGACCTCTACCAGCGTTCCCGGGGGATGGGGGTCCGCTACCTCCGCGGGCTCCCGGGGGGCGTCCGGGAGGACGTGGAGGCGGGGAACCTGCTGCTGCGGTGGGAGAACCAGGAGGACGGCGGCGGGGTCGAGGAGCGCCCCTACGACCTCGTGGTCCTCGCCGTGGGGCTCGAGCCGCGCAAGGAGAACGAGAAGATCCGCGCGATGCTCTCCCTGTCGAAGACCTCCGACGGATTCTTCCTGGAGAGCCACAACAAGCTCGACCCGGTCTCGGCCCCGACGCGCGGGGTCCTGTTCGCCGGCTGCGCCGAGTCCCCGAAGGACATCCGGGACAGCGTCACCCAGGCCGGCGCGGCGGCGGCCCGGGCGCTGGCGCTCCTGGGGTCCGGGAAGATCTCGATCGAGGCGATCACGGCGCGGGTGGATCCGGACCGGTGCAACGCCTGCGGCCTGTGCGCCGCGGCGTGCCCCTACCACGCGATCACCGTCGACCGGGAGAAGGGGATCAAGGCGAAGGTCATCGAGGCCGCCTGCGCGGGGTGCGGGAGCTGCGCGGCCACCTGCAACCACAACGCGATCACCGCGCGGCATTTCACCGACGAGCAGATCCTCGCGCAGATCGACGCGATCCTCGGCGAGGACCCGCTCCAGAACATCCTGACGTTCGCCTGCAACTGGTGCTCCTACGCGGGGGGCGACTTCGCCGGGGTGAGCCGCATGCAGTACCCGCCGAACGCGCGCCTCATCCGCACGATGTGCAGCGCGCGGGTCAGGCCGGACCACATCCTGTATGCCTTCCGCAAGGGGGCCCCGGTCGTGCTGCTCTCGGGGTGCCACATCGGGGACTGCCACTACATCAGCGCGAACCACGCCACGCTCGACCGGGTCGAGCGGCTGTGGAAGCGCCTGGAGCGCAAGGGGATCCGCAAGGAGCGCCTTGTGCTCGAGTGGATCAGCGCCGCCGAGGGGAAGAAGTTCCAGGAGGTGATGTGCCGCGTCGAGGAGATCCGCAGGTCCGTCACGCCCGAGGAGGTGGATGCGACGAAGGGTGCGCTCGCGGGCGAGAAGCTGAAGGTGGGTGCATGATTCTCGCGTCGCCGCTCCCTCGCCTGGAGGACGTCCCTTTCTTCGCCCACCAGCGCCTGGTGGTGATGCGCCACCGTGGGCGGATCGACCCGGAGCGGATCGACGATTACATCGCCCTGGACGGGTACGAGGCGCTCCCCAAGGCGCTCCTGGAGATGACCCCCGAGAAGATCATCGGGGAGGTCAAGACGTCGCTTCTCCGGGGACGCGGGGGCGCGGGGTTCCCCACCGGGGTGAAGTGGGAGTTGTGCCGCAAGGCTCCGGGGGAGCGGAAGCTCCTCATCTGCAACGCGGACGAGGGGGACCCCGGGGAGTTCATGGACCGGAGCGTCCTGGAGGCCGATCCCCACGCGGTGCTGGAGGGGATGGTGATCGCCGGTCATGCGATCGGCGCCGGTGAGGGGATCCTCTACGTGCGGGACGAGTACCCGCTCGCGCTGCGCCGGATGCAGGTCGCCATCGATCAGGCGGAGGCGTACGGCCTGCTCGGGAGCGACATCCTGGGGAGCGGCCACTCCTTCCGGATCCGGGTGATCCGCGGCGGCGGCGCGTTCGTCTGCGGCGAGGAGACGGCGCTCATCGCCTCGGTGGAGGGGAGGGCGGGCAGGCCGAGCCCCCGGCCGCCGTTCCCCGCGCAGAGAGGGGTGTGGGGGTTCCCGACGACGATCAACAACGTGGAGACGCTCGCCTGCATCCCGGCGATCCTCCTGCGCGGCGGAGCCTGGTACGCGTCCATGGGGACCGAGACCTCCAAGGGGACCAAGGTCTTCTCGCTCGTGGGGAAGGTGAAGAACACGGGGCTCGTCGAGGTCCCCATGGGGACCTCGCTGCGGCGGATCGTCTTCGACATCGGGGGCGGCATCCCGGACGGGAAGCGGTTCAAGGCGGTCCAGTCCGGCGGGCCCTCCGGGGGGTGCATCCCGGAGGGGTTGCTCGACCTGCCGGTCGACTACGAGGCGCTCACGAAGGCCGGCGCGATCATGGGGTCCGGCGGGCTCATCGTCATGGACGAGACCTCGTGCATGGTCGACGTCGCCCGCTACTTCCTCGGGTTCCTGATGGAGGAGTCGTGCGGCAAGTGCACCCCCTGCAGGGAGGGGATCCTGCGGATGCACGAGATCCTGACCGACTTCACGGAGGGGCGCGGGACCGAGGCGCAGCTGGCGCTGCTCGAGGAGCTCGCCCCGGTGGTGAAGGACGCCTCGCTGTGCGCCCTGGGGGGGACGGCGTCCAATCCCGTCTTGAGCACGCTCCGGTACTTCCGCGACGAGTACAAGGCGCACATCCTGGACCGCCGGTGCCCCGCGGGCGTCTGCCGTTCCCTGATCACCTACGTCATCGACGAGGGGCGCTGCACCGGCTGCATGGTCTGCAGGCGCGCCTGCCCCGCCGAGGCGATCTCGGGGGGGAAACGCAAGCCCCACCGGATCGACCCGGAGCGCTGCGTCAAGTGCGGGGCGTGCCGGGAGAGCTGCAACTTCGACGCGGTGAGGGTGGCGTGACCGCCCCCCTGACCGTCGAGGGGCTCCGGCAGCTGAAGGCCCGGCTCCGCGCCGAGGGGAAGGCCCGCGAGGAGGCGATCCGCGCGCGGGTCACCGTCCACATGGGGACGTGCGGAATCGCCGCCGGCGCCCGCGAGGTCCTCGAGGCGGTCGAGGCGTGCGTCCGGGAGGAGGCCGCGACGGACGTGTGGGTGACGACCTCGGGGTGCGCGGGGCTCTGCAGCCGCGAGCCGATGATGACCGTCGAGCGTCGCGGCTCGCCGGGCGCGATGTACGCGGGCCTCGATGCGAAGAAGGCGCGCGAGGTCTTCGCGTCCCACGCGCTGGGGGGAAAGATCGCCGAGGCGCACCTGCTCTGCATCGGCAGCGAAAGGACGGATTGACGGATGGGGGAGGGGACCGTGGACGCGGAACGCCTGGACGGGATCATGCGACGGCACGACTACGCGCCCTCCGGCGTCATCGCGATGCTCCAGGACCTCCAGCGCGAGGAGCGGTACCTCCCCCTGGAGGGGTTGCGGCTCATCGCCGAGCGGGTCGGGATCCCGGCGAGCCGGGTGTACAGCTTGGCGACCTTCTACCGGTCGTTCAGCCTCAAGCCGCGCGGACGTCACCTCGTCAGCGTCTGCCTCGGGACCGCCTGCCATGTGAGGGGGGGCGGTCGGATCATGGACAAGGTGACGCGCGACCTGGGGACCCCGCAGGGGGAGATGACTCCCGACGGGCGCTTCACCGTGGAACCGGTCCGGTGCGTGGGGTGCTGCGGCCTGGCCCCCGTGGTGACGGTCGACGAGACCTTCTACGGCGGCATGACGCAGCAGAAGGTCGCCGGCGTCCTGCGCAGGTACGAGTGAGCCCATGGCGCGCATCAAGGTAGACGGGGTGCAGGTCGAGGCGCGCGAGGGGGCCCCCCTGCTGGAGGTGCTGCGGGGGATGGGGATCCGCGTCCCGACCCTGTGCCACAACGAGGCGGTCTCCCCCTACGGCGCCTGCCGCCTTTGCCTGGTGGAGGTCGCCTCGGGCCCCCGTACGATGCTGGCCGCCTCCTGCCTGTACCCGGTCGCCGAGGGGATCGAGGTGAGCACCACCTCCGAGCGCGTGAGACGCGCGCGGCGAATGGTCGTGGAACTCCTCCTGGCGCGATGCGGCGACGTTCCCCGTGTGCGACAGGTCGCCGAGGAGCTGGGCGTCACGCGCTCCCGTTTCCCGCAACGGCATGAGGCATGCCTTCTGTGCGGGCTCTGTGTGCGCGGGTGCGCCCAGATCGCCGGCGTGGGGGCGATCGACTTCACGAACCGCGGCGTGCACATGGAACTTTCCAGCGCCTTCGGGGTTCCCTCGGAGGCGTGCGTCGGGTGCGCCACCTGCGTCTACCTGTGCCCGGCCGACGCGGTCCGGCTCGACGCGATCCGCTCGCGCCCCTCGCCGCACCGGATGGACCGTTCCGGGCGCGTCCGGTGCGCCGTCTGCGTCCCACAGGCCACGCCATGAAGACCGGCGTGCTCCTGTGCGATTGCGGCGGGGAGGTTTCCGGCCGCCTCGACGCCGACCGGCTCGTACGGGAGGCGGAGGCGAACCCGCTCGTCGCGTGGGCCCAGCGGGTCCCGTACGCCTGCGGACCCGGCGGGAGGGAGGTCCTGCTGCAGAGGCGATCCGGGAAGGTTCCGTTCGACCGCGTGGTCCTGGCGGGGTGTTCCCCGAGGATCATCGGGAAGCGGTTCCGGGAGGCGTGTGCCGGAGCGGGGCTCGTGGAGATCGTCAACGTCCGCGACTTGTGCGCCCGCGCCCATCCGGGGGGGGCGGACGCGGCGTCCGAGATGGCCTCCGGGATGATCCGCATGGGGCTCGCGCGATCCGCGCGGCTCTCTCCCCTGGAGCCCGTCCGCGCCCGGATGACGCAGGCCGCCGCCGTCATCGGTGGGGGGCTCGCGGGGATGACCGCCGCCCTGGCCCTGGCCTCGCGCGGTCTGGCGGTGAAGCTGGTGGAGCGTGGAGCCGAGTTGGGGGGAAGCGCGCGCGCTTCGGCGGACGCCGACGGGCTCGCCGGCAAGCTCGCCGCGCGCGTGCGCGCCTCGGGGAATATCGAGGTGTTCACGCGCGCCGTCCCTTCGTGCGTGGCCGGGTCGTACGGGAACCTCGAGATCACGCTGTTGTCCCCCGGCGACGGGAACCGGATCGCGACGCTACGGGTGGGCGGCGTCGTCCTGGCGACCGAGGGGGATGCGCGGGAGATGGCGAAGGTGTTCCGGCTCCCCCTCGACGCGGAGGGGTTCATCCCGGATCTGCAGCCCGACCTGAAGCCGGAGCAGTACGCCCCGCCGGCCGTCGTCGTCGTGGGGCACGCGCACGGGTCCTGCACCGCCGGGGAGGCGGTCGCGCAGGCGACCCTCCGCGCGGCGTCCCTCGCCGCCCTCCTGGCGCGGCAGCAGGTGGAGGCACCGGCGTCCCACGCCCGCGTCGATGCCGCCCGGTGCCGGGGGTGCGCCGCGTGCCGCGCGGCGTGCCCCTTCGACATCCCGGTGATGGAGCCGCGCGAGGGGGGCGTGAGCGTCTCACGGATCGATCCGTTCCTGTGCAAGGGGTGCGGAGGGTGCGTGGCCCATTGCCCGACCGGCGCCGCGACGATCCCCGGCCTGGAGGACCGCACGTACGCCGAGGAGATCGGCTCCGCGCTGGCGGGGGGGGCGTGGGGCCCGGCGAAGGTGGTCGCGTTCCTCTGCTCCTGGAGCGGCTTCGCGGCCGCCGAGCTCGCGGGGGTGCGGCGCATGGCGCTCCCCCCCGGCGTGGTCCCGGTCCGCATCCCCTGCGCGGCGCGGCTCTCGGCGGGGCTCGTGCTCGAGGCGTTCTCGCGGGGGGCGGACGGCGTGGTCGCGTGCGTCTGCGCCGACGGCGAGTGCCACTACCTGCGCGGGAACGCGGACTGGGCGGCCGCCTCGGCCTCGACCGCGCGCCTCCTGGGCCTTCTGGGGATCGACGCGGCGCGGTTCGGGACCCTCCCCGTCCAGGCGACGGACTCCCTCGGCTTCCGGGACCGTCTGCTTCGGTTCGTGTCGCGCGTCGAGGGGCTGGGAGCCCCGAAGGCGGTGTCCCATGGGGCGTGACCTCCCCTCGATCCTGCGTCAGACGCGCTCGTACCACTGCCTGAACTGCGGGAAGTGCACGGCGGCCTGCCCCCTCCCGGAGGTGAAGGCCGGCTACTCGCCGAGGCGGATCGTCGCCCGCTCCGTCCTGGGGTCGGACGGCTCCGGGGAGGGCGCCTGGTCGTGCCTCACCTGCGGCGCCTGCCGTTCCGTCTGCCCGATGGACGTCGACTACACCGGTTTCGTGCGCCAGGTGCGGCAGGAAGGCCTGGAGCGCGGGGAGGGGATCCCCTGCACGCACGCGGGGATCTTCCAATGCGTGCCGAGGATGCACGCCTCCTCCGACCGGACGCAGGACCGCATGGCGTGGATCACGCCCGACCTGGAGGTGGCCACGCGCGGGGAGATCGTTCTGTTCGTGGGGTGCCTGCCGTACTACGACGAGGTCTTCTCCTGGCTCGGGATCGCGAGCACCGACATCGCGCGCTCGGCGGTCCGCATCCTGAATCGGCTGGGGATCCGGCCGGCGATCCTCCCCGCCGAGCGTTGTTGCGGGCACGATGCGTACTGGAACGGGGAGACGGAGACCTTCCGACGCCTCGCCGAGCGGAACATCGAGACGCTCCGCTCGGCGGGCGCGAAGACGGTCCTGGCGACCTGCCCGGAGTGCTTCCTCTCTCTGTCGAAGCTGTACCCATCGGTGGGGAAGCTCCCCTTCGAGGTCCGCCACTTCTACGA